>NZ_CP024584.1:0-127617 GCF_002754815.1 Roseomonas sp. FDAARGOS_362
GCCGCCAGCCAGACCCGGACACCGGAGGGAACCGGGATCATCCGCGCAGTGCCGCCATCACACGCCGCAGCGCGGCAGCGCTGATCCCCTCGTCGACGCGGATCACCGTACCGTCCGGCAAGGCTATCTCGATCCGGGGAGAAGCCGCCGGCGCAGCCTCAGCCCGAGGGGCGGGTGCCGGCAGGTCCTCTGCCACCTGCACCGGCATGAACATCGGCACGGGTTCGGCCACCAGCACGCCCTGCCGCGCCTGCTTGCGCCAAGCCCAAAGTACGCTCCGGCTCCTCATGCCGGCGAGCTACCTCTACGAAGCACGCGCCGGGACGTTCAGCCTCGGCCACGATCCGCAGCTTGTCCGCCACCCGCCATTGCCGGCGACGTTCGACGCCGCTGATGATCTCCATGTCCCAAACCGCCCCGTTCTTAACAACGCTCCTACGAGCGTTGATAAGATCAGAAGACAGGTTCAGCCCCAGGCTGGAAGGCGGCCCTCACCGAAGGGGTACGTTCTTCCTGGTTCCGCAGCTTCGCCGCGCTGCGCAGGCTGATGGTAAGCGCTGTCTGAGAGCCCTTCTTCCCAGGTATACCGATGTCCGTCGCGCGTCGGACGGGGAGCTTCGAGCCAACATTATGGTCGATGTTAGTGATGACGCGAGAGGTGAGCGAGCCGCTGCGGCAGACCTCGCGGGTGGCGGGCCAGCGGGCGCGCTGGAGGGGGGCGTGATGGTGGCGATCTCGCCCTCGCCGGCGCTGGACGGGGTGCTGGCGGGGCTGCGCGGGCTGTCGCTGGTGCGGCAGGTGGCACAGATCCACGGGCTGCGGCCGAATTTGGCGGTGACGGTGGCGCTGCTGCGCCGGGCGGTGTGGACGGCGGCCGGGGTGTCGGGGGCCGACCTGGTGGCGCAGGCGGTGAGCGAGCAGGTGCTGGGGCCGGATCCCGGTGCTGCAGCACATCGCCGCGGCGGTGCCGGGCAGCAGCATCACGGCGCTGCGGCTGAGCCGGCTGGCCCATGTCACCGCCGAGGCCTGCTGCCCGCTTCGGCGGAACGGGAAGGGTGAAGCGTGGACATCGGCGCCCCGGGGAGGGCCATGATGGCGGCCCGCACGATCCGCGGGCTCGATGACCCTTGAGGGGCGGTACAACCTAGTTACTGAACGTAAGACGGAGGCGCATCATGCCACGTGACACTACGCCGGCAGGGCAACTCGGTCGGGTGACGTTCCCGGCCGAGACGAGGATCCGATGGGGCTGGAGGTCGGCCAGGACCTGACCCTGGTGGAACTGGCGGATGGGGTGAAGCTGGTGAAGCGCACCTGAGCTCGAGCGGCAGATGCAGCTGGCCCGAGAGGTCCTGCGCGAGCAGGCCGACCGCGCAGGAACTCGCCAGGCGTTGAGCGACCCGGAGTTCCTGGAGGCCGAGTCGTGCTGTTCCTGCACGACCAGGCCCTGCGGAGTAGGTGGATCCAGGGCGCAAGGACGAGGGCATGCTGCCAGCGCCCTGGCCGTCCCGGCAACAAGCCGCTATGCCGATGCCGCATCCCCGACCTGTTCGATCTGGCCGCGGCTTATGCTTACGGTCTCGCGGCCAACCACCCTTTCAACGAGGCAACAGCGGACCGCCTGGGGCTGTTGCGTGCTCTTCTCAAGGCCAACGGTGTCGAGATCGACGTCGCCGCGCCACGGGTCGTGAGCAGGTGCTGCGGCTGGTCGAAGGCGGGCTGACGAAGCGGCCTTCGCGCGTGGCTACGGGCACCGGCGCGGTGATGCCGGGAGGGCCGGCCGGACGGTGTGATCTGGCCATCCGGACAGAACGCGTGTGACGCGCGCTCAGGCGCTGCCCTGCCTCGCATCGAGGGCCTGCCCGATGGCCTCGCAGGCCCGTTGCCGGCCTCGGCACTATCCGCCATCACGACGACCTTGCGGCCGGCCCGCACGACCGCGGCGAGGCTGGCCAGGACGTGCCGGGCAGGGAGCGTCTGGGATCAGCCCTTCGGGCAGGGCCAGAGGCGGTCCTCCTGCTCGATCGTGTTCCCCGGTTCGTCCAGGTTGTGCAGCACCGCCTGGAAGGCACGGTCCGTGATCAGGCCGAGCGAGAAGGCGGGCACTGCCAGGACAGCCGGCCATCGCCGTCATAGACGGCACGGCCGGAGCGCTCGTCTCACCGGCTACCGCATGCGAAGCGCACGATGTGGCCGGAGATGGAGCCGTCGACGAGGGGAGACATCCTGCCGGGATTGGGGGCAGGGCACCTGGCCTCTTCCAGGGTGTCGCCCTCACCGAGGTAGCGGAGCAACCGCCGGCGGCAATCGGCCTCACGCCGGGCGAAGGACGTACCGGACGGGCCCTGGCGGCGCGTGGTGATCTCGACCAGGCCATCGTCGCGCCTGACTTTGCCGACCAGCTCGTAGCGCGCCCGGGGATCGGACGGAACGGCGATGGTCTGCGCCATGGCAGTGCCCGCCTGGGTGAGGAGCAGCCAAGAGCGGTGATCCAGGCCTTCACGAGGATTGCTTCCGCAGGCGCACCCCGGCGCCTCCTCCGTTTCCGGGATGAATTCCACTCCTGCCGCTCCAGAGCGGCACGAAGAGCCTCCAGCGTCCGCGCGTACGGCCGGCGGACTTCGCGTTCGAATCGGCGATGGTCTTGCGTGCTACCTAGCCGCTGTCTCCAGCTGATCCTGCGACCAATTCAGCAGAGCACGGCCGCACGGCACTGCGCGGGCGTGATTTCCAAAACGAATTACCTTACTCAAATTGAGTTGTTGTGTTGGGTGAGTAGGGTTACACATTACGTGTGAGGGACCACCCTCACAACATCAGAGCGACCGGACGAGAGGCTGGACCCTCCCGCCCGCCTGACCACAGCTGCTGAAGGGATCAGCCGGCCATGGCTAAGCATACCCGTATCACAGACCGCCACCGAAGCGGAGGAGGCCTCTCCGCCGTGCGGCGCTCGCCGCACTGGCTGCCGGCAGCCTGACCCTTGCCGCCTTCCGCGGTGCCGTGTCGGAGACCAAGTCATCCGGCGATCCGGACAGAATCTCCAACGTCTCCACGTCGAATGGCGAATGCCTACGCCGCCCTGGGGGCGCTGCAGGCCAGGGCACGGACCCTTGCCGACGAGGACCGCCTCAAGCCCGAGCTCGATGCCGCCACCGACTGGCTCTCCGAGGTCGAGCAGACGCTGATCGCAACTCCGGCCCGGGGCCACGACGGCCTGCGGGCCAAGCTGCGGGTGGCGCAGCGGCTGGAGAACCGGGGGAACCTGCGGCCCCTGCCTGTGACTCCCCGGCACGGCGGCGAATACGTCGCCTGGTCCATCGTTCGCGACCTGCAGGCCTCATGGAACGCGGTCGGCGTCGACAGCTGAGGTCGTTCGGCTTCGACTCCCGGATCCTGGAGCCAGGTCTGGAATCCGTGAGCCGGAAGGGCAGCATGCCCATTCGCCCGGCCACTCATCATCGCCGGACGGTATCTCGCATCCGTGTGGCTGAGAGGGTCTCGGCAGCCCGGCTTCCGGCAAGGCGGGCAACCGCATCCCGAATACAAGGCTATAAGCTGGCAGGGGGACGAGCCGGTTGGCTCGTTCACCCGGTCCGCGACGATGAGGTTGCCAGCTTGTGTCCGAAGCCTGTCATGCCGCATGGCCTCTCCCTGGAAGCCGCCGACCTGATGCTACACGAGTTGATGAAGCTCCGTTCCCAGGTGCAGGCGATGACGGGTGTCCGGGAGGTGCCGGCACTCGACCCGATGTTCATCAATGCGATGACGATATGGGAGAACATGCTCGCCATCGCCCGGCGAACCTCCACGGTGTCATCATCCGGAATGGGTTCCGGGACGGGCACGGCTTCACCACCCGGGAAGGAAGCAGGTGACGAGACGATGAAGAAGTACAGCCACACCGCCCTGAAGGACGCGGTGAACGCCATTTCGAAGGAGGTCCGGGAAAATCCTATGCGATGTTGCCGGCCGAGCATCAGGCCGCGGCCCGCCGCATCGAGGAACTCGCCGGGCACAACAACCGCGGCAACATCCCGGTCGACGTCCATCCGCAGCTCGTCGCGATGGCCGAGCACGAGCTGCGCCTTGCTGGCACCGATCCCACCGTCACGGCCCTGGTACGCCATGTCCTCCAGGATCTTCCCGGCGAGGCACGGGCCGATGGCAACATGTACCGGTGCATCGCGCCGTCGCACTGGCTGACGGAGGACTACCTGATCCCGCTTCTGGCGAAGCGCTACGCGGAACGGCGTGACCGGGTCATGGATGAGGCCCGCAAGATCCAGCGCGCGGAGCGGATCGGAGCCAAACATGCCACCACGATCAGGGAAGCGGGCGGAACCCTGACGTTCCAGCTCGGGAAACAGCGCCCCCTCTCCCGAGCCCAGGCCGAAAAGCTGGCCCGGATGCCAGCTCCCATGACGTACCGGAGCCAGGTCGATGCCTTCATACGGTCCTTCGAGCAAGCCATGCGGGAGAAGGTGCGCAACCAAGAATAATGCACCTGGAATGAACGGCGGTCAAAGGGCGGAATTGTCCATTTTCGTCCTGTGACCGTGAGGTGGCCGTGGCCGGACACTCACGGCCATGCAAACACACCCTTCCCACCCTCCTCCGGTCCCGGGCACTGCCCCGGACACATCTCATCCCGCGGCACGCCGGTTCCCGCCGCCGCGGCGTGGGCAGGTTGGGCGTCGCCTGCTCCGCCGCGGTGCCCTCTGATGAGCACCCCGATCCCGGTGAGCGCCTGCTCACCCTGGCCGAGGTCACCGAGCGCCTGGGCATCTCGGCCCGCACGTTGCGGCGCTGGCGCCAGCACGGCCTGCTTCCCACTGTGCGTATCGCCGGCACCGTGCGGATCCGCCTCGCGGACCTCGAGCGCGCGCTGGCCGACAGCGCCGGCGACGACACCGGCTCTTCCGAGGGATCCGGAAATGACTGAGCCGGATCAACGCTCCGGCGGACGTCGTGCGCCCGTCGCCCCGCTAAATTTCGTATTCAGCTCTGCTACGGATGCACGAATGGCCGCTCCTGGCCGTCCTTGGCCAAACCGGGAAATCCGACCCATGCAAGACCACGATCCGCGCTCCGCCGGGATGCGGCCGGCCCCTCCGGCCCTCGTCTCCACGGTGCCCAGCTTCGCCGATGCCGCCGCGGCCGTGGCCGGCTGGGACGACCTGGCGGAGACGCGCCGCCGCGACCTCAGATCGGCCCTCGCGACCGCCGCGCGCCTGCTGGACCGCTCGCCGCCCGCGGTACCCTGTGATGTCGCCTGGCTGAACGACGCGCTGTTCCGAAAGCCTCCGGGTGCGCATCGCATGCGGACCGAGCGCTTCGGCAACATGGTGAGTGGATTGCGCGCGGTGCTGCGGCGGCTGGACCTGCATGCGCCGGACCTGCGCACCTTCGAGGGTGTGTCCCCGGCCTGGCAGGCCTTGCTCGGCCACGCCCGTCAGGGTGCGCAGGCTGCCTGCCTGCGGCACTTGGCAAGATACTGCGGCGAACGCGGGATCGGGCCGGAAGCGATGTCGGACGCCGTGCTGGCCGACTGGGCCATGGTCGACAGGAGGATTCGCCTGGGCGCGAAGGCTGCCGGGCGCCCGGTCGTCGTGGCGCGGGCCTGGAACAACGTCGTGGCCGCCTCCGGCATGCCGCTTCCTGTCCTCAAAGCCCCCCGCCGCCGCCAGCCCTACACCCTGCCGTTCACGGATTACCCCCAGAGTTTTCAGGACGACCTTCAGGACTTCAGCGCCACGCTGGCGCCGGCCGAGGGGGGCAATATCTGGCGCCGGTCACGTCTCCAAGGCAAGCGGCACCATGTGCTGCGCCCCCAGACCATCACGACACGGCTCTTCTCCATCCGGCAGGCCGCGGCCCTGCTGGTGCTGGGCGGCGTGCCGGCCGGGGAGATCCGCTCCCTGCGCGACCTGGTCTGGCCTCTCGAGCGGGTGGAACTCATCCTGGATGCCGTCATCGAGCGCTCCACCGAACGCAGGGGCGGACAGGTCTGGACCGTGGCCGTGGCCCTGCTGCGGGTGGCCAAGTACTGCGCCGAACGCAAGGACGATCCCCTGGATGCCGAAACGCTCGCCACGATCAGGGAGTGGGTCGCCGACACGAAGCCGGACCCCAGGGCCGGCCTTCCCTTGCGGGTGCGCGAACGCATCCGGGCCCTGACCCAGCCGGCAGCCTATGCCGGGCTGCTGCACGAGCCGGCCAGGCTCATGCGGCTGGCGAAGGACCAGGACCTCACGCCCGTGGAGGCGGCCCGCCAGGCGCGGCTCGCGGCGATGCTGGAGATCCTGACCATCTGCCCGATGCGGTTGTCCAACCTGCTGGGGCTGCGTCTCGACCGGCACCTGCGATACCTTGGCCCCAAGGGACGCCGGCTGACCCACCTCGTGATCGCCGGCCACGAGGTCAAGAACGGCGAGCCCATCGAGTGGCCGGTGCCGGAGGAGTCCGCCAGGCTGATCGAGCGCTACATCCGCTCGTACCGGCCAGACCTGACGGATGAAGGCAATCCATACCTCTTCCCCGGCGCCGGCGCCGGCCCGATCAGCGCATCCTCCTTGTCCCATCACCTCAAGGCGCATCTCTGGGAGGTGATCGGTGTCGAGGTGAACCCGCACCTGATGCGCAGCTTCGCGGCCTGGCTGCACCTGCGGCATTATCCGGAGGCGATCGACGAGGTCAGGCGCATCCTCGGGCACCGCTCCATCGAAACGACGATGCGCCACTACATCCTGTTCGAGAAGGAGGCGGCGGCGCTCCGCTTCGGCAGGAGTGTGCTGCGGCTGCGCGAGGAGACGCGCGGCCTGGCCCTCGCCTCCCGCCTGGTCCGGCGTCCCGTCGCCAGGGCGGGGGTGGGCCGGTGAGCGCCGATCCCAGGCGGCGCTGCCTGCGCCTGCACGAGTGGCCGGCGTCTCATCGCCGGATCTGGGAGGAGTTCCTGGCCAGCCGGGGCCGGCGGTCGCGCCGGCCGTGCAAGGCAAGGCACTGGGCGCTGGCCAGCATCACCAAGGCCGAGGAAGGCTGGGGCCGCTTCCTGGGCTTCCTGCTGTGGCACGGGCTGCCCGATCCGGACCTCCCGCCGGCGGCGCTGGTGACCGGAGAGAACGTCGGCCGGTTCTTCGATGAGCTCCGCGCGCTGGGAAACGCGGACCACACGGTGCTCGGCCGCCTGCAGGAGATCGAGATGGCGCTGCAGATCCTGGGCCCTGGCGGGGACCACGCCTGGATCCGCTGTCCCGGCGGCACGCCGGTCCGCGACCTGCTGCCGATGCGCGTCCGCGACAAGCCGGCCCATCACAGCGCGGTGATGTTCCAATGGGGCCTGGATCTCATGGAGGGATCGTCGAGACGCTCTCCGCGGCGCCGGCAGGTGCAGTTGCGCGACGGGCTGCTGATCGCCATCCTGGCGGCGCGCGGCTACCGCCTGCGCACGGTCACCGCCTTCCGGCTGGGCCAGCACCTGCGCCGGGATGACCGGCACTGGGAGGTCTGGCTGCGGCCCGAGGACACGAAGACCCGCTACGCCGAGAACTGCCCGCTGCCGGCCGTGCTCACGCCCTGGATCGACCGCTACGTCGCGCAGGAGCGGCTGGAGCTGCTGGTTGGACGCGCATCGGAGGCCTTCTGGATCAACTGGGGCGGCGAGCCGTTGGGAGCGCGCGGCCTGGAGAAGCGGATCCGCTGGCTGTCGGAGAAGCGCTTCGGGAAGGATGGGGTCTTCGGGCCGCACAGTTTCCGGCATGGGCTGATGACCTCGGCCGTGATGGATGCTCCGGACGATCCCCATCTCGGGCCCACGATCCTCTCGATCACCCTGCGGACAGGCCGCGGGCACTACGACCGCAGCAAGCGGCAGGTCGCGGCGCGGCGCTTTCACGATGCCTTGGCGCTTGAGCGTGCCCGAACCGCCCCCATGCTCCGCAAGCCATCCGGCGACGGCGACAAGGCGGGGCATGATCCGAAGAGCCGCGCGCACGAGCGGCCTATGGAGAAGGAGCGCTCCGGATCGGGGACTTCCGGCTAGCCCCTCTTCCAGCGCTGTCCAGTGGGAACGCGAAAAGCCCCCGGCCGTGATGGCCGGGGGCCTGGGTGTTCGCCGGGGCTGCCGGCGTCGAGGTGGTCCGTCCGCTGCCCCGTTGCCGCTCACCCTTCAGGCGAAGGCGATGCCGTAGTGGCCTGGATCGTCGGACATGAAGTCCGGGTCGGTCAGGGCGATGTGCTCCGGGCTCTCGGAGAAGCCCAGCACCACGTCGCTGCGCGAGGCGCCGCCCTGCAGCTGGGCCACCCAGTGGTCCAGCCCGGCCGGCTCGGCGGCCCGGTGCAGCGTGTTCAGGTAGAGGTTGGATACGAACTGGCGGTCATTCAGGGCGCCGTACTTCGCCTGGAACTCGGGGCTGCGGGTGAAGGCCGCGGCGACATCCCGCAGCGCGACGCCGCTGTCGAGCAGCGAGGCCTGGAACGCCAGTCCCGGGGCGTCGGGCAGCCGCCCCAGCACCGTGTCGTAGAGCCGGGCGGCCTGCAGGGCGTGCTCGTCGACATCCCAGATGCCGTTCTGCCAGAGGCCGGCGGTGTTGGCCCTGTTCTCGGCGCTCTCCGAGAAGCCCTGCAGCACCTCGGCACGGCTGTGGCCGCTGTCCAGCTGCGACAGCCACCAGGCCTTGCCCGCCGCCTCGCCCTCGCGGCCCAGGACGTTCTGGTAGAGGCGGTCGACATACTGGCTGTCCGTCAGGCTGCCGTAGCGCGCGTTGAATTCGGGGCTGGCGAGGAAGCTCTGCGCGAGATCGAGCAGGCCGTGGCCTTCCCCGAGGCGGTCGATCCAGAAGTTCAGGCCCTGCTGCTCGGGATCGCGGTCGAGGGCCGCGTGGTAGAGCCGCACCACCTGTGCCGCCGGGTCGGCCTCGTTGAAGACAAGGCGCCCATCGGCCAGGCGGACCTCCTCGACCGAGCGCAGCGTGTCCGTCTGGCCGCCATGGGTGATGACGACGTCGCCCTCGGCGGAGCGGGTCACGGCGAGGCCGCGGCGGCCTGTCGCGCCGTAGTCCAGCACGTCGAAGCCGGCCCCGCCGTCGTAGATGTGGGAGCCGTCGACATGGTGCAGAACGTCGTTGCCGGCGGTGCCCGGCACGACCGGCGTATCGTCGTCGAGGATCGTCGCGGTGACTGCGGCGATGCCGATCCCGGTCAGGAAGCCCGGTGCGCCCGACGGGCTCCAGGTGTTGCTAATACGGACCACGAAGGTCTCGTTGCCCTCGAGGAGGCTGTCGCCGGCGATGGCGACCTCGAAGGTCTTATGGGTCTCGCCGTAATTGAAATAGACCCACTGCGTGGTGAAGCCGCCCACGATGTCACTGGATGAGGCCGAATGCGCGCCGGCCGAGGTGTCGGCCTCGATCACGATCGCTGCGGTGACCGGCCAGGAGGTGTTGCCCTCACGCACGATGTCGAAGGTGAGCTTGTGCGTGCCCTGGTCCGAGGCATCGCCCTCCCGCACGGCCGAGGCGCCGACAGCGGCGATGCTCATCGTATCGGTCGGATCGTTGTCCTGGATGACCACGCCGGCCGATCCTCCGCCATTCGTGCTGACGGTGGCATTGACCGGGTTGCGCAGCCACAGGCCGATCGCGCCGGGGACCTCCGGGACGTTGTCGTCGACGAGGCCCCAGCTCACCGCCTGGGACGTCTCGCCCGGGGCGAAGGTCACCACCTTCGGGGCGAGGCCGCCGACGAAGTCGTCCGCTCCGGCGACATTGCGCGTGGTGACGGGGATGTAGAATTCCACGGTCACGGAACTCGTCAGCTCGGACGGCGTGCGGGTGACGATCGCGTTCAGGGCCGTATCGGCCCCCTCGGTCAGGGTCGACTTCGCGACGAAGAGGGAAACCGTGGGCAGCGTTCCGGACACGTCTGGCAAATCCCCTCCAGGGCCGGGGAAAGGCGGTAATCGTTAACCTTTGTCTCATCAAGGCAACGAGTGCGTTATTTCGATACGTTGGCGTCTCAGGATTTGTCCGCGGCGTGCCGTGTTCCCGGTTTGCCACAGGCCGCGGCTCCGGCCCGGTGACGCCGGAGCCGCCAGGCTCGGAAACGCGAAAAGCCCCCGGCCTTCGAGGCCGGGGGCTTTGCGTTGCTGGCGAGTGCCAACGTCAGGACGGGGCGTCCGCGGGCCGGGCCCGGGATCGCTCGCGCCCGGCGAGTACCGCGCCCTGGAAGGCGCGGAACTGGTGGATGCGCGAGAAGCGCGCGAGATAGCCGCCATGGGTCATCTCGCGGTGGCAGGGCCGGCAGACCAGCCAGCCATGCTCGGGCCGGTTCAGCCCGCGGTGGAAGGCATGGTCGAACTCGGTCGCCTCCAGCGGCATGCCCGCCTCGTCGAGGACGGGCTCGTGGCCGCAGCAGGGGCAGCGGCCCCGGTAGGGCGCCCGGCGCAGGGCCGCGACGATGAGCTCGCGGCTGCGAACCGAGAAGTCCCGCCGTTTGCCCAGCAGGAGGTCCTGCGCGGACAGCTGGAGGAACATCAGATCGGCCATGTGGCGCTCGAGGACATCGAGGCGCCGGTGCAGGCGCTCGAACTCCGCTGCGGCCGGAAGGGCCGCATCGCTGGCCTCCGCCACCGTGGGCATGAGCTGGGCGGCGAAGTGCCGGAAGAGCCGGGCCCGCCGGCGCCGGGCCTCGTCGTCGGGAACGTCGGTGCTGAAGAGCATCGTGGTGTCCTGGAGGATGGTTTCGGCCTTGCTCAAGGGCCGCGACGGTCGGCTTGGGAGCTACCGAGACCGGCCAGGGACAACGGGACGGGGGAGAAGAGGGGGCGCGATGGTGTGGCGCCCCCTCCCTCCCGCCGGTGATCACCGGAGATCCGCGAAGGTGGATCGGGAGAAGGCGTGGTGAAGCCGGGAGAAGGGAAGGAAAGCCGAAGGGGTCAGGAAGAGGATCCACCGCGCGCACGCGGCGGGGCCGGCGCAAGGCCCCCGGGGGGCAGCGCCGGGCGGCCCATCCCGGTCATCGGGCTGCCACCGCTGGCAGGGCAGGAGGTTCGCAGAAGACGGCCGGCTCAGTGCCGGATGCGCGGTCCGGGACCGAAGCGCGGCCAGAAGGCGCGCGCATCGGTCCGCCAGGATGAGGGGGATGGGGGAAGGTGGGTGAGGGCGACAGGCGCCCGGAAGGCGGAAAGCAACGAACAGGCTCCCGGCTTCACCGCAGCATAGATGGGGATTGGGATCCGCGTTTTCAATATGAAATCGGAATGAAAACCGGGAATTCTATCGCCCGTGTGCGGGTTGATGGCCCGGGCCACGCAGTAGCCTATTGCGATGCAGCAATAGACGGCCCACCTCGGTCTCGTAGCGGGCGTCAGGCGATGACGGTGCCCTCCCTCACCAGAGCCGGCGCCCCGCCCTCCCGGCGGGTCATGGCCGGGGCCGGCAGAGCGGGACGGGGCCCATGGCCTGCCCGCCTGCCGTGCCGGCCATGACGGAAGCTGCCCGTCAGCGCTTCGCGGGCGGCCGCTCTCCCTTTCCCTCCTTCCCCTGCGTCTCCTCCAGCAGCCCGGTGACCGGAACCTCCAGCGCCTGTGCCAGGCGTAGCAGCACCAGCAGGGTGGGGTTGCGCAGGCCGCGTTCGATGCCGCTCACATAGGTCCGGTCCAGCCCCACCCGGCCAGCGAAGTCCTCCTGGCTGAGACCGAGGGCTACCCGCAGGGCGTTCACCCGCTCGCCCAGGACGACCCTCGGATCCTTCGCCCCGGCCGGCACCTCCGGTTCCGGCAGCGGCCGGCGCGGCCTGCGCGGGACGCGCGCCCGCTGTGGCTGCGCCTGTGCCGCTCCGGCCCTCCCGGGGCCGCGTTTCGTCCGTTCCATCGCCGCAGGGAGACGTGCGACGGACCGAAGGTCCACGCATGGTGATTCCACGTCTTATCATCCCTATGACGATAGGCTACATGTGCCCTGCTCCAGCACGTCTCCCGGTCGTCACACCCATCATGCAGGACCACAGGACCCATGGACGAGGAACACAGCGGCGAGGTGCCGCGGCCCGGAGACGCAGCGCGCCGCCCCGGGCCCGAGCCGCGCAGCGTACCGGGCGTGCAGGTGCGCAAGCGCCACTACTTCGAGGTCGGGTTCCGCTACGACCCGGCCGTCATCGCGCTGTTCAAGCAGCGGGTCCGGAGCGCGCGCTGGAACCCGAAGGAGAAGATCTGGACGGTGGGCGAGGAGGACACGCTCAATCTCTTCGAGGCGCTGCCCGAGCTGGCGCGGCTGGTGATCGAGCGCCTGCCCGAGACGCGCACCGAGACGCCCGAGACCGTCACCTACCTGTTCCCGCAGGAGCAGCATCCCCAGGTGGGCGACCTGATCCAGTGGCCGGACCGGCCGGCCAACGAGGTGGCGGCGGAAGTGAGCCCGGGACCTGTGCTCAGTGACGACCTGCTGGACGAGCATGGGCCGCACCTGCGGGAATGGGAAGGCGCACCCGGCGTCTGGGTCAGCGTGCGCCTGGCCACCCACCAGGAGCGGGCCGACCGGACCTCGGTCTTCGTGGTCGGCTCCTGAGGCAGGAGGAGGGAGGGTGACCATGGCCGGGGAGCCCGACGCTTCCAGCCGGCCGCCCCGGCTGTGCCGGGACTGCCGGCACGCCCGGCTGGATCTGTGGACGCTGTGCGGCCTGCCGTCGCCGCGCAGCGCGCGCGAGGCCTGGCGGCTGGCCTGCTGCCTGCATCCCCGGGTCCAGCCCGCACCGCTGCCGCCGCTGGCCGATCATCTGGTCACCGGCGAGCCGGCGATGCCGGATCCGCTGGACTTCGTGCTGTGCGCCATCGAACGTGGCAACGAGCGTGAGGGCCATTGCGGCGCCTCGGGCAGGCTCTGGGAGGCGACTTGAACGGACCTGGATCCGGAGGGGCAGGGCAGGGTCTGCGCGAGCCCTCGTGGCTGGCGGAGATGTTCCTCGATCCCTGGATGGCGCTGCTGCGGCCCCGGGTGCCGGGGGAGCATCGCTTCCCGATGGTGCTGCTCAGCGCCACGCTGTGGCTGCTGGCCATCGGCACCGCGGCGCTGGCCTGGTGGCTGGCCTTCACGCTGGCGGACTTCGCCTTCCGGCCGGTGGAGCGGCTGGAGGGGGTGGTGCTCAGCCGGACCTGGCGGCCGGCCTCCAGCGGCATGACGGTGGCGCCGGTGATCTCGGCCAACGGCCAGGTCAGCACCGCGGTGGTGCCGGACCACGAGCCCGAGCGCTACGTGGTCTGCCTGCGCATCGGGGATCAGGCCCCCTGCGTGCGGGTGCGGCCGGCGCGGTTCGAGGTGCTGCGGCCGGGCACGCCCGTGGCCGTGCTGGCGCGGCGCGGGCGGATCAGCGGTAGCCTGAGCGTCAGCGAGCTGCTGGAGGAGGATACGAGGCCCGGCGCCGGGCGCTGACGGTCGCGACGGCGCCGGGATCGTCATGTCCGGATGCAGATCAGGCGAAAACGAAGTCGCTGGCCTGGAGGTGCGTGACATCCAGGACGGCGATGTACTCGTACTGGCCGCCAAGGTCGATCGAGCTGCCATGGACGGTCTGGCCGTTGCCGAGCACGACGTCGCCCGAGCGGATGGCCAGGTCGCCGATGCCGTGCACGCCCTGGCTGGCGAAGGCCGTCAGGTCGATGTGATCCTTGCCCTGCTCGAAGTCCATGATCTGGTTCTGCCGGGCGCCCGGGGTGAAGACGAAGGTGTCGTTGCCGCCGGTCGTGAAGCTCCCGGACCTGCTGCCGTCGCCCCAGATCAGGTTGTAGGAGCCGTTGCCCGCGACGATCACGTCGTCGCCGCCGCGCGCGAAGCCGCTCAGGGAACCGTCGCCCACGAGGATCTCGTAGGGGGAGTTCGCCCCGCCGACGATGTGGTCGTTCCCGCCCCGCGCGAAGCCGGACAGGGCACCGTCGCCGTAGACGTACACCTCGGCCCAGCTGTCCGCGACCTGGATGTGATCATTCCCACCCCTGGCGAAGCCCGACAGGGTGGCGGCGTCGCCGAAGACCGACTTCCGCAGGGAGCCGGCCGTGATCATGTCGTCGCCGCCCACGGTGAAGCCGTCCATGGTGAAGGCGTCGCCGTAGACGGTGCCGCTCCCACCCAGGATCCGGTCGTCACCGCCGTGGGCGAAGCCATGCATCTCATAGGCGTCGCCGAAGGCCAGCGGGTTCGAGTGGCTGTCCCCGCTGCCGCCGACGATCAGGTCGTTGCCGCCCTGCGTGAAGTCCCGCATGACATAGGCATCGCCGTAGATCTGCTCGTTCAGGATGCCGGCGCTGCCGCCGAGGATCGTGTCGTTGCCGCCGCGTGCGAAGCCACGCATCAGGTAGGCATCGCCATAGAGGTAGTTGTAGACGGCCGTGTAGGAGTTCACGCCGTCGTCGCCCTGGATGAACTGGTCGCCTCCAACCTGATGACAGGACAGGCTGGTGCTGGTGTCGCCATAGATCGTCGCCACGGGAAAGCTCCTTCAGCCGCCCGAACGGGCTCAGGCGGCCAGGGAACTCCGCGACGTTCATGCGGATGGCGTCAATTCGATAGAGATATATCTAAATTGAGACTTTGGCGACGTGGCGGAGCGGTGTCACCCATTCGCATGAGCCTGTGCCAAAGGCAGGCTCCACACGCCCCGGCATAGCCTCAATCCGCCAGCATGTGCTGGAAGCCCGGACCATCCTGGCTTTGGTCCGGGAACAGGGAGATGGGCCGCTTGAGGACCAGATAGCCACTGCGCTCCAGGTGCCGGATCAGCCAAGCGGCCATGAAGTCGGGATTGTCCCGGTGTTCGGGCGCCAGGGGCCGGCCGCGCTCGTCACGCTGAAGGGCGTAGCGCAGTGACCGGGCGAGATCGCCGGGCTTGGTCGGGGAGAGGGCGTCGCTCATGCGATCAGGCTAGGGCAAACAGGAACGATTCGTGAACATGAAAGAGGCGGCGCTCCCTCCTCCATGAGCAGTCTCGGGTCACAAGTGCTCGCATACGGTGGTTACCTTGCGGCATGAGCGTCCACGTTGACTCACGAACTCGTACGGCGCGAGCGCCATCCGGCCTGTCTCTCATCGACCAACCGGGAAGCGCCCTTGTCGTTGCGCAGCCGGTCGCGCAGCCTGGGGCCATGACGCAGACAGATCCCGGAGCGGATTCCGCCCCGCTACCCATGGGCTCGGTGCTGGGTGTGGATGTGGGCTTCTCGCCGAAGCGTCGCAGCAGCGCCGTCTGCCGGCTCGACTGGGATCCAGGCGCGATCACCTGGGATATTCGCCGCTTCCGGGCCCTTCCGGCCGAGCAGGAGGCCGCGATCCACGGCGTCGCCGGCAGGGTCCGGCTCCAGGCCGCGGCCTTTGATGGTCCGTTGCGCGCGGGCCTCGACGCGATTGGCCGCTATCGTGCCGCGGAGCGGATACTGACGCGCCGCCTGGGTGCCAGGATCGGCAAGCCTGGCCAAGCGAGTGCCCCGGTCGGCAAGGCGCTCAATGCCGCGGCCAACGACTGCGCCCGCATCGTGCTGCGCGGGTGTACCGTCGAGCCCGCCAGGCATGCGGTACGCATCCACGACAGGGCCGTGGTGGAGGCGTTTCCAGGCGCCTTCCTGGGAGTCATGCTGGATGAGCCAAGCGAGGTGGCCGCTGTCCGTTCCGACCGCTCGGATGTCTTCTTTCGCCATCTGTCAGACCCCGTTTCATAACGGCTGAGCCAGACGCCGGACGAGGATCATGGCGGCGGCGAGGGTGAAGAAGGCGACGGCGGAACCGACGGTGGCCTCGTGATCGCGAGCGAGGCGTCGGCAGCGGCCGAACCAAGCGAAGGACCTCTCCACCACCCAGCGCCTGGGTTGCACGGCGAAGCCTTTCTGGCCGGGTGCGCTGCCGATGATGGTAACGGCGACGGGGGAGGCTCGGGCGACACGCGGACCGGCGTAGGCGCGGTCGGCGAAGCAGCGGGCCAGGAACGGCCAAGGGCGGCGCGACATGGCCAGGAGGGCCGCACCGCCGCGGCTGTCATGCAGGCAGGCGGGCGAGATGGCGGCGAGCAGGAGCCTACCGTCCGTGTCCACCAGGGCGTGGCGCTTGCGGCCCGTCACCTTCTTCCCGGCATCGTAGCCGCGGACACCTTTCACGCCGACACCGCCCGAGCGGACGGATTGGGCGTCCAACACCGCCGCTGTCGGTGAGGCCTCTCGGCCGACCCGCTCGCGGTCGGCCATGATGAGGGCGTGCGCCAGTCGCTCGAAGGTGCCCCGGCGCGAGAGGCGCAGGAACCAACGGTGCACGGTCCCGGGCGGCGGGAAGTCGCGGGGCAGATGCGCCCAGGCGCAACCGGTACGGAGCACGTAGAGGATCGCATCGACGACCCGCCGCATCGGCCAGGACCGGGGTCGTCCGGTCCTTGCAGGGCTTGGCAAGAAGGGCTCGACCAGGGCCCACTCGGCATCGGTCAGGCACGTTGCATAAGGCTGGGAGCCGCGCGCAAGCTGCGCGCGGGCGGCAGGGGTCCACATGGGCCACCTCGAAGGACGTCAGACACCCTCCGAACGCGCAGAACCCCCGCCGCTCACCCCGCCTCAGCCGTTTTGAAACGGGGTCTAAGCTCGACTTTGGCCATCACGCGGCGTGGCAGATGGCGTAAGCCCAGGCGTGCTGGAGCGCTCGCCGAGGTTTTGTGCTGTGACCGCTGTGCCGGGATGTGAGGAAACCTTGCTCACGCCAGATGTGCCGCCGCACGGCGGCGAGGGTGTCACTGAAGGTCGGACGGTCCTTGCGGTACCAGGCGCTGCTCATTGCGGCTCTGCGTTCTGAGGTTCTGAGCTGGGCGGCCAGGAGGGTGACGAGGGAGAACAGCCCGAGCAGGCATGGCGTGGTGCGGGCGATGGCGAGGTCCGACCACTGTCGCTGAGTCTCGACCCCAAGATGCACCCTGGTCTCCTGGAAGGTCACCTCCAGTTGCCAGCGCTGGATGAACCAGAACAGGATCTGCTCCGGCGTTCGATCAGGCTCGGTGCACAGCAGGGCCTGCGGCTCGAACCGGCGATGAGGATCGCGGACCAGCACCCAGCGGATCGGCACGATGGGCATCCCGCCATGACGCCACACGGCAGTGGCCGAGCAGATCTCGACGTGACGCTCGCCCCCACCGTACCAGCGGGGGACCACCATGCGCTGCCAGCATGTATCGGTGCGGACCAGCACCTCCGCCAGGTTGGGCCGGCGCGCCCCTTTGGTACGGGGCCGACCATTGGTGCCAGGCAGCCGGGGTGGCGCCGGGTCATAGAGCGCGGCATCGAGCCGCAGGCGCGTGACCCCGGTGATCCTGTGCCGGGTCAGCGCAGCCAGCAGTTCCAGGGCTGCAAAGCCGCTGTCGCCGACCAGCACGATGTCCCGCCCAGGAAGCCAGCGGCGTGTCTGCAGGATCATTTGGCGGGCCCAGTCGGTGAGCTTCTTGTGCCGCTGTCCCTGGTCGCGACAAAACCGTTCCGAGGGCGCCAGCGCGGACAGGAACGGCAGCGCCCAAACCCGACCGGCCCAGGGAACAGGTGCCAAGAGCATCAGGCTGATCCAACGCAGGCCAGAAGCCTTTACGAAGTGGCCGTGGCTGGAGCGTACCGGGTCGCGGTAGATGCCCATGGCCGCAATCCGCTTGCCACGGCGCCGCTCAATCGTGTCGTCAATGCCCAGAATGACCGGCCCATCCGGCGCGAAGGCTGTGATCAGGTGCGCCAGCAGAAGACGCGATGCTGCCCGGGGGCTCCAGACCGCCCGGTTGAGCACCCGATGATAGTTCACGAAGCGCCGCTCCTGCGCGAGCCCGCTGATCTGCAACAGGCTGGTCACCGTACGTTTGCCGGGTGCCAGGATAGCCCCGATCAGCAGCACCTCCGCGTGTTGCCAGCTGCGCTGGAAAAACAGCGGCGCAAAGCTCAGGATCACCGCGGCGAAGCGGGATGGCAGGTGAAGCATGGCGGCGTCTCTTGGCGGGGACACGCCAGCCTAGCCAGTCACCCGCCTCGCCGCCTACGCCTGCCTCAGATGGCCAAAGTCGAGCTAAAAGGTGAGCATCTCCTATGTGCCGAAAGCTCTGAAGCTCCCCCTGCCCGTCACCTCCTGGACGATCCGGGCCTCCTGCAGCCTGGCCAGGATCAGCAGCGCGCCCTGATGGGTCAGGCCGAGGTCCTTCGCCAGTTGCGGCGCGGTGACGAGTGGCCGGCGCAGCACCAGCGCCGCCGCGGCGGGCAGCGAGGAGGAGCGCCGCGTGCCTTCGGTCAGGGCGACCAGCTTCGCCTGTGCTGCCTCCAGCCGGTCGAGCACTTCCAGTCCGCGCCGGGCCGCCGCGGCCACGCGGGCGAGGAACAGCAAGGGCCACGTGGCCGGATCCCCGGTGGGTCGCGGCAGCCGCTGCCCCGGCCCCGCCCCTGCCCAGAAGGGCAGCGGCACGTGCGCCAGCCGCTGCCGGCGCTTCAGCAGCACGGCGGCCAGGAAGATCGCCTGCTGCGGCTCCGGCCGGGCGATGTCGCCTTCCCCCGCCTCGCGCAGCCAGCGGGCCGCGGCCTGCGCGGCGGCGAGGAGGGCCGGCGCCCCCTCCCCCGTTTGCAGCCAGCCTCGCCGCCAGGCCGCGACGTCCGGGATAGCGGCACCGGGCGAGGCGGTGGCCGCCGGCCAGGCGCTGTCGCCCAAGCTGCGCAGCGCCGCGGCAAGGCGATCGGCGTCATCGAGCGGATCGCCGCGAAAGACCGGCAGCCGCGTCAGCAGGCGGGCCAGGGCGAGGGCCTGCTCCACCGGGTGCTCGGCCGCGACCGCACCCACCTCGCCATCGCTTCCGCCCCAGGTGGCGGGCATGGCCCGCTCCAGGCGGTGGAGGTCGGAGGCGGCGCTCCAGGAGCCGGTGAGGCCGGCGGCGCGTAAGCCAAGGTCGTGCGGATGGGTGGGCAGTCCCGCCTGGGTGAGCCAGGCTGCGGCCTCGGCGAGTGCCAGGCGGGCGACCAGGCCCTCGCGCAGCGCCTCGGAAGCGGCCCCGGCACGGGCGTCGAGGCGCGAGAGCAGGTCCTCGGCCTGGCTCAGCGGGAGGAGCAGCTGGGCGGGATCAGGCATGGCCATCGGTGGATGCCGACCCGACCGGCGCGTGGCCCAGGGCGGCCCGATGGTGTCTTCTGGATCGTCTTCGTCCCAGCCTGTCATGCCGCCGACCTCTGCAGGCGCCGTGAGGGGGAGCCTTCGGGGCCCCGTCCGGTGTATGGCAGACCTCCTCCCCTTCCATGCCGTTCGTCGATCCCGGCCGGGATGGAGGCGGTCAAGGCAGAGGGCTGCCATCGTCGGTGCGAACCGGTCCTTCAGGCCTGCGGCAGCCAGAGAAAGACCTTCGTCCCCCGGCCAGATTCGCTCTCGAGGCGCAGGGCACCCCCGGACTGGACCGCGAAACCGTCCGCCATGGAAAGCCCGAGGCCTGTGCCGCGGTCCTGCGGTTTCGTCGTGAAGAAGGGTTCGGTCGCCCGCGCAAGGGTTTTCATGTCCATGCCGGTTCCGGCGTCCGCGACGACGAGGCGCACATAGGCTCCGGGCTTCAGGTCCGGGACATGAGTCCGATGGTCCGCCGGAACCACTTCCGCCGCCGCGGTGAAGGTCACCTCACCGCCGTTCGGCATGGCGTCGCGAGCGTTGATGGCGAGATTGATCAGCACCGTTTCGAGTTGGCGGCGGTCGGCCCGGATCCGCGCGGCCTGTGCCGGTACTTCCACCCGTATCCTGATCCCCGGCCCGAGCGCATTGGCCAGCATCGTGCGCAGGCCGCCCAGGACCTGGGCCGCATCCAATTCCGTGGCATGCAGCTTCTCCCGGCGCGAGAAGGCGAGAAGCCTGCGGGAGACTTCCGCGCCGCGCTCGGCTCCATCGCGCAGCTCCGCCAGCAGCCGGGATGCCCCCGGGCCCGAGGCCGCCAGCGCCGCGCCGTATCGCCGTTCCAGCAGCGAGAGGCCCGCCAGCACAACCGCCGAGGAGTTGTTGAAGTCGTGTGCCACCCCTCCCGCGAGCTGACCGATCGCCTCCATCTTCTGCACCTGGAGAAGACGCTCCTGGGCTGCGATACGCCCGGCCGTCTCGGCCTCCAGCGCCTCGGTACGTTCGGCGACGCGCGCCTCGAGCGTTTCCGCCGCAAGCTTCAGGGCCTCGAGGTGGCTGCGGGTTTCGTGCTGGCGCGCCCGCGCCCGGAGCGCGGCCCGTGCCGCACTGAGGAGGGTCTCCGCATGCAGCGGGCGGGTCAGCAGGGTGACGTTGCCGAGGGCTTCGAAAGCAGCCCAGCGCCCCTCGGCTCCACGCCATCGGCCACCAGAGGTCAGGAGGATCACAGGCAGGTCCGACCAGGGCGGTTGCCGCCGGAGGAAAGCGGTCAGCTCCCCGGCTCCACCAATGAGTGCTTCCTCGGTGAGCAACAACGCCGCGAAGCCCGAGCCATGGTTGGGCTCGAGGATGGCGCAGAGTTCAGCGAGCGTTCCTGCCACCCGTGTCGAGACATCCATCCCATCGAGCACACGGGCGATTTCCGCGGCGTCGCGTCCAATGGGTGCGAGGATCAGGAAGACGTCGGCAGCGGAGGGGTCAGCCTGCTGCATCATTCCCGCCGATAAGCCCCCCCAGGGGACCGGTATAGGCCGGGACACCGGTCAGCACCCCTTGCAGGCCTTGCAGCGGCGGGCCGACCTGCATGCCGTGCGGGAAAAGCTTGTACTCCCGGATGGCGAGCTCGTGCACCCCGCTCCGCTTCTTGACGACCGAAACCGCCTTGCGGACTTCGCCGTTCGCCTCGAAGAAGCGCAGCAGAACGACCGTGTCGCTGAGGAAGCTGAGGTCGACCGGGCTGTTCACATCGCCCACCACGCCGGGCTGGGCCAGGACGAGGATCGTCACCACGCCTTGATTGTTGAGGTAGGTCAGGAGCTCGTGCATGTGGAGCATGAGCGACCGCTCCTCCGGCATGGTACCGAGGTAGGAGTTGAGGCTGTCGATCACCACGACGCGGGCCTGCCTGTCCTCGACCTCCCGCCGTACGCGCCAGACGAACTCGCCAGCCGAAAGGCGGGACGGGCTGGCCCGGCTCCAGCTCAGGTGGCCTGTCTCCATCCCTTCCTCGACGGCAAGGCCGAGAGCGGCCGCCCGGTGCGAGAACGTCTGGAGGGTCTCGTCAAAGGCGAAATAGGCGGCATGCTCCCCGGCGGCCACGGCCGCCATGGCATAGCGGACCGCCATGGACGACTTGCCCACCCCCGAGGGCCCAACAAGCATCGTCGTCGTGCCGCGGTCGAGGCCGCCGCCCAGCATCTCGTCGAGACTGGCCACTCCGCTCGGCAGGGGAGCGCCCACGACCGGTGTCCTGTGCTCCTCCGCGATGAGGCTCGGGAAGACGAGCACCTCACCGGTGACGAGGGCGAAGTCGTGCCAGCCGCTCTGGTAGTCACTGCCCCGCATCTTGGCGACCCGCAGCCGCCTGCGGGCTGCGCCGTAGTTCCGCTCGATCTGCTCGAGTGA
Organism: Roseomonas sp. FDAARGOS_362; assembly: GCF_002754815.1. Classification (GTDB taxonomy): domain Bacteria; phylum Pseudomonadota; class Alphaproteobacteria; order Acetobacterales; family Acetobacteraceae; genus Roseomonas; species Roseomonas mucosa. The sequence continues at coordinate 21,525 of NZ_CP024584.1, forward strand.
GATGACGCCATGAACGAGGCTGTGCAGATCCGCGTCGCCTCCCGAAGTCAGATCGTCGAGGACGAACGTCGTGGCCTGACGGCCCTGGAGGAAGCGCTTGAGTGCGAGGAGCTGCCGGCGGTAGGGCAGTGGATCCTGGGCGAGCAGGCGCAGTTCCGAAAGGCTGTCGATGACGATCCGGTCCGGCTTGGTCGCTTCGATGCGCCTGGTGATGGTGCGCATCGTCTCGCCGAACTCGGCTTCCGCCGGGTAGAAGACCGTCTGCTGCCGATCGAGTTCCGCCTCAGCCGGAACGAGTTCGAAGAGGTCGATGCCCTCGAGCGACCATCCATGGGAGGCTGCCGAAGCGGTCAGCTCCTCCGCCGTTTCCGAGAGGGTGACGTAGAGGCCGCGTTCGCCATGGGCGATCCCCTCCAGCAGGAAGCGCAGCGCGATCGTCGTCTTGCCTGAGCCCGGTGCGCCCTCGAGAAGATGCAGGCGGTGACGCGGCAGACCTCCCCGCAGAACGACATCGAATTCGGGGATTCCCGTCCGCAGGATCGGCGGCGACAGTGGTTCCGACATACGTTCTTCTCTGCCCCGGGAAAGCCGTCAAATGTGGCGATTGGTCCCAATGCGCTTCCCATAGGGTCCTGGACAGCCTCGGATCCCATCAAAACACAGTGGCGACCCGTGCCGGCACTGGTCGGCGGTAGCGTCCTGTGAATCCCTCCGTCCGGAGCTGTTGAAGGGGCTTGGGGGCTCCTGATCTTCGTGATCAGGATAATAGAAAAACAGCGGCTTGAAAATCAGACTGAAATTCAAAAGCGGGTATCGCTTGTGCTACTCCGACGCTGGGCAAAACGCCCCCGGCGGCCGCGTCATGCCCCCGCAACCGGCGTCCCTCATTCCGTCCGCTAATCCCCATTTGCGGACGGAATGCAGGGCGCTGCTTGCGGGGACGGGAAGGGGTCGCCGGGGGCGTTTTGCCCGGCGGCGGAGTAGCACAAGCGATACCCGTCTTTGAATTTCAGAACGATTTCCAATCTGCTGTTTTTTCCCTATCCTGAGTACGAAGACCGGGAACTCAGAAGCTCCTCTCAACGTCTTCGGGCGGAGGTTTGGTGCATGGCAGGCTGGGATGAGGATGAAGGTGATCCCGACGACGGCAGCACGCTGCCCTGGGCCACGCGCCGGTCCGGTCAGCCTCCGCCGGCGGCCGCGCCCGATCCCGCCTGGCTGCTGCTGCCGCTGAGTCAGGCCGAGGACCTCGTCTCGCGCCTCGACGCCCGCGCCGGGGCTGCTTCGGAGGCCGTGCGCGAGGGCCTGGTCGCCCGTCTGGCGCTCGCCGAGGCCGCGGCCTGGCTCACCCAGGCCGGCCTGCCCACCCATCCGCACGACCTTGGCTTACGCGCCGCCGGCCTCACCGGCTCCTGGAGCGCCGCCTCCGACCTGCATCGCCTGGAGCGGGCCATGCCCGCCACCTGGGGTGGCCACGGTGGCGAGGTGGGCGCGGTCGCCGCCGAGCACCCGGTGGAGCAGGCGCTCGCCCTGGCCCGCCTGTTGACGCGGCTGCCGGTGTTCCGGACCGATCCACTGAATGAGGCGGAAAGGCTCGCCGCGGCGCTGCGGTTGCTGGGCGACACGGCTCGGCACGCCGCCCGCATCACCCCGCCAGAGTGGCGCGCAGCCGCAGGTAGGTGACTGTCAGGAAGCCCAGCCCCAGGGCAGCCAGTGCAGCCATCCGGCCTGCCACGACCTCCAGCCCCGCACCCCGGAAGAGGATGGCCTGGGCGATCGCAACGAACTGCGTCGTCGGAAGTACCTGTACGACGGACTGCAACCATGCTGGCATGCTTTCCAGCGGCGTCATGCTGCCCGAAAGCAGCATCATCAGGATGATGGCCGGCAGGGCCAACAGCCCGAACTGTCCGGTGGAGCTGGTCACGGTCGCCAGCAGCACGCCCAGTGCGGCGACCGAGACCTGGAACAGGACGGTGCACAGCACGAAGAGGAAGATGGAGCCCGCCACCGGCACGCCCAACAGGCCGCGCACCACCAGCAGCAGCGACAGCACGGCGGCACCGACGATCACCAATGCATTGGCGCCGATCTTGGCGAGCAGGATCTCCAGCGGTCCGACCGGCATGGCCAGGAGATGCTCCAAGGTTCCGTGCTCGCGCTCGCGCAGCAGGGCTGCGCCGGGCAGGATGATGGAGAGGATCAACGTGCTGTTCACGACCTGCATGACGGAGGTGAACCATTCCGGCTGGCTGTTCGGGTTGAAACGGGTGCGGATCACAAGATCCAGGGGCTCTGCCGCGCTGCCCAGTCGCTTCGCCACCTCCTGCTGCACGATCTGGCTGACATAGCTGGCGCCGTTGCCCGCCTGCGACATCGCCGTGGCATCCACATCCAGGGCGAGCGTCACCGGGTGGCCGGACAGCAGATCCGATTCGAAGCGTGGCGGGACCTGCAGAATGAAGGTGAAGCGGCCCGCATCCAGGCCAGGCCCTACCTCAGGCGCCATGATCGGGACCGCCGACTGGAACTGTGGTGGCAGCAGGGCCGCGGCGAGGCTGCGGGAAAGGTCGGAGCGGTCCTCGTCCAGCACTGCTACGGCAGCGTTGCGGACCTCCGTCTTCATGCCGGTGGCCACGGTATAGACCGCTACGGTGAAGGTATAGGCGAGCAAGACCAGGAGGACTGGATCGGCACCCAGCACCCGCAGTTCCTTCAGCCCCAGCCAGAGGATGTTGGACAGATGGCGCATGACGTCAGGGCTCCTGCTTGCGGAGCAGCAATGTGGCCGCGCCGATGAACAGCACCGCGAAACCCGCCAGCACCAGGTGGTTGTGCCATAGCTCTGCGAAGTGCAGCCCCTTGCTCATCGCACCGACCGAGATCTGCTGGAACCAACTGGCCGGAAAGGCAAGGCCGATGCCGAGTGCCGGACCGGTGAGGGAAGCAGCCGGTACCAGCAGGCCGGAGAAGTTCACCGCCGGTACGATGGAAAGGATGGCCGCGGCGAAGATTGCCGCCACCTGGCTGGAGACGAAGGCGGACACCAGCAACCCGAAGCCGGTGGAGGCCAGCACATAGAGCGCGGCGCCCATGGCCAGCGCGGGGCCGGAGCCCAGCACAGGCACGTCGAAGACCACGCGGGCGACGAACAGCAGCATGACGAAGCTGCTCAGGGCGACGGCGAAGTAGGGGATCTGCTTGCCGATCAGGAATTCCGGCGCCGTGACCGGTGTGGCGCGGAAGTTGGCGATGGCGCCGCTCTCCTTCTCCCGCACCACGCCGACGGCAGCGAGCATGGCCGGGACCAGCATCAGCATCAGCATGATCACGCCCGGCACGATGGCGACCGCGCTGCGAAAGGCCTGGTTGTAGTGGAAGCGTGGCTCCAGTGTCAGCAGATCGGGGCTGCGCGGCAGCGGCGAAAGCGCCTCCTGGTCGCGCAGCCAGGTCTGCGCCAGGCCCAGCACGTAGCTGCGCGCCGTTTCCGCGCGAAAGGGCATGGCGCCGTCGATGGCCACCGCCACCTCGGGCCGGTCGCCACGGCGAAGGTCGTGGCCGAAGCCCGGCGGTATCTCCACCGCCAGGGCGATCCCCGCCGCCCGCAGGCGCGCCTCGGCCGCGGCGGCGTCCGCCAGGGGTGGCTGTTCGGAGAAGTAGCGGGAGCCGGCGAAGCTTTCCAGCAGGCTGCGGCTTTCCGGTGTGCGATCCCCATCCAGCACGGCATAGGGCAGGTTCTCGACGTCGAAGGAGATGCCGAAGCCGAAGGCGATCGTCAGCAGCACCGGGCCGAGCAGGGCGAAGGCCAGCCGGATCGGGTCACGCAGCAGTTCCAGCGACTCACGCCAGGCGCAGGCCAGCAGGCGGCGGGGGTTGAAGAGCCAGGCGGCCCGACCTTGTGCGCCGGGCATGGGGGCCGGCAGATCCCCGCCCGCCTCGTCCGGTCCGGCGGCTTCCTCCAGCCAGCCGATGAAGGCCTCCTCCAGCGTGGCGGCATGGCGCTGCGCCACCAGTTCCGCCGGCGAACCCATGGCCAGGACGCGGCCGGCGTGTTGCAGCGAGATGCGATCGCAGCGCTCTGCCTCGTTCATGAAATGGGTTGAGATAAAGATCGTCACCTCCTGCTCGCGCGACAGGCGCAGCAGGTGGCGCCAGAACAGGTCGCGTGCCACCGGATCGACGCCCGAGGTCGGCTCGTCCAGGATCAACAGCTCCGGCTCGTGCACCACCGCGGCCGCGAGCTGAAGCCGCTGCCGCACGCCCAGCGGCAGGGATTCCGGCGCCGCATCGGCGACGTCCTCCAGGTCGAAGTCGTGCATCACCTGGGCCAGCCGCTTGGCGGCACGGTCGCGCGGCAGGTGGAAGAGATCGGCGTGCAGCTGGAGGTTCTGCCGCACCGTCAGCTCGCCGTAGAGGGAGAAGGACTGGGACATGTAGCCGACATGCCGTCGTGCGTCGCCGCCCGATCCGGGCCGCTGGCCGAGGATGCGCGCCTCGCCCTCGGTGGCGGGCAGCAGCCCGGTCAGCATGCGCATCGTCGTGCTCTTGCCCGAGCCGTTGGAACCTAGGAATCCGAAGATCTCGCCGCGCCGGACGCTGAGGTTCACATGGTCTACGGCCACGAAGTCACCGAACCGCCTGGTCAGCCCCTTCGCCTCGATCACCGGCGCCTCGCCAGGGTGCGGCGGGGGTGGCGGCGTGATGACCACGGGCTGATAGCCACGCCGCCGCTCCTCGGGCATCAGGGCGATGAAGGCTTCGTCCAGGTTCCGGCTACCGGTACGCTCCAGGATCGCTGCCGGGTTGCCGGTGGCGATCACCTTCCCCGCATCCATGGCCGCCAGCCAGTCGAAGCGCTGCGCTTCGTCCATGTAGGCGGTGGCGACCAGCACGCTCATCTGCGGGCGGCGTTCGCGCAGCCGGTCGATCAGCGTCCAGAACTGCCGGCGGGAGAGCGGGTCCACCCCTGTGGTCGGCTCGTCCAGGATCAGCAGGTCGGGGTCGCGCACCAGGGCGCAGCAGAGCGAGAGCTTCTGCTTCATCCCGCCCGAGAGCTTGCCGGCGGGCCGGTCCAGGAAGCGGGAAAGGCCGGTGGCGCGGGTCAGGCCCGCTATGCGCTGCCGCCGCTCCTGCGCGCCCTGGCCGAAGAGGCGGGCGAAGTAGTCGATGTTCTCGGCCACTGAAAGGGTCTGGTAGAGGTTCCGCCCCAGTCCCTGGGGCATATAGGCGATCCGCTGCCGCGCCCCGGTCAGCACCGACGGGTCGCGCAGGTCGCCGCCGAGGGCCACGATCTCCCCCTCCTGCGGCCGCCGCACGCCGGCGAGCAGGCCCAGCAGGGTGGATTTTCCTACCCCGTCCGGCCCGACCAGTCCGGCCATGACCCCGGCGGGGATATCGAGCGTCACCCGATCCAGCGCCGCGACGCTGCCGTAGTGGTGGCGGACGTCATGAAGTGACGCGACGGGCACCGCGGTCATGGCAGCCGGACCTGCAGCCGTTCCGGCCAGGGTTGCGTTGTGTCGAGCCGGACGAAGCCCAGGCCGCGCACGCCGGTCTTCACCTGCTCGATATGCGCCTGCAGCAGCGACGCCGGCAGGCGCAGCTTCACGCGGAACATGAGGTTCCCTCGTTCCTGCGCCGTCTCGACCTGGCGCGGCGTGAACTGCGCCTCGGGGGCCACGAAGCTGACGATCGCGGGCAGGACGTATTGCGGCACCGGGTCGAGGACGAGCCTGGCCTCCGCCCCATAGGCCAGGCGCCCAGCCTGCTCGGCAGGAAGGAAGACGATCATGGAGACGTCGCTCGGGTCGATCAGGGTCGCGACACGCCCCCCGGCCGCCACGACCTCTCCGCTGCGGAGGAGGCGATAGAGGACCCGGCCGGCGCGCGGCGCGGTCAGCACGGTGTCATCCAGCAGGGTGCGGACCTGGGCGGCGTTGGCCTGGGCGGCGGCGAGGGTGGCATCGGCCCGGCGCCTGCCCGCCGCGGCGGCGGTGACCGTCGCCTCGGCGACCTGCAGCGTGGAGCGGCGCTGGTCGAGTTGCTCGGTCGGTGCATAGCCGCCCCGGGCGAGTTCCTGGGTGCGGGTGAGTTCGGTCTGCGCGAGCCGGCGGCTGCTGGCGGCCCTCGCCTGCTCCGCCTCGGCCGTGGCGATGGCCTGCTGCGCCTCGGCGACCTGCGCCTCGGCGGCGCGGAGCTGAGCCTGCAAAGTGGAGTCGTCCAATCGTGCGATCACCGCGCCGCGCGCCATCATCTGCCCTTCCTCGACCGTCACCTCCACCACGCGGCCGGCGAGCTTGCTGGCGATGTCGAACTGCTCCGCCTCGATGCGGCCATTGGTGGAGGCAATGTAGGCGGGCAGGGCAGGTTCGCGGCCGTGGAGCCTCCAGGCGACGTAGCCACCGGCCATGACGGCGACGACCGCCGCCAGGCCGAGCACAGCCTTCCACGAAGCCTTCATCGAACTTCTATCCTTCCCGGTCACCATGCCTAAGCCGGATCGTGGTCCGGCGCCATGATCGGCACCTCCGGAATGCATTGCCTGTCAGGCCACTGACAAGCCCCGGACGGTTCGCCAAGGCGGGCAGTCCGTGGGAGAAAGCGCAGCAGTCAGCTCTTTCCGTCACAACAAGATTTCCATTTCGGAACAGACGGCACTGGCCCAGATTTGGTCACAGCGTAGATCCGCAAAGCCGCGAAGCAGGTTTCAGGCCCGGCTTCGCGTGATCATCCTACAAGCGATCGCAGCGCGACCTCCAGTGTGATCGAGACGCCGTCAGCCTTCCAATCTCGATGAAGGCTGCCTTGAACGCCGCTTACAGCGGCTTGTTCCAGGGTGGTACCGAAGCCTTCACGCCGCGTCTCCGGAGAAGAATGCGGGGCGTTCGACTCCTGCCAGATCATGCGCAAGGTTCCATTCTCGACGCTCAGATCGATCGACAACCGGCCGCCGGAACCGGACAGCGCGCCGTATTTCGCGGCATTGGTGGCCAGCTCGTGCAGTAGCAAGGCGATCGAGGTCAACGCCTTTCCAACAAGCGGCGCATCGCATCCCCTGATGGCAATGCGCGGCCTGTCGTCCGCAACGTGAGGGGCAAGGATTGCTTGGAGCAGTTCGACGAAAGTCGTGGCAGGCTCGGTGTTCGCAGCGTTGTCATCGGGCATGGTCAATGCATGTGCCCGCGCCAGTGCCTGGAGTCGGGACCGGAAATCGGCTACGAACACTGCACTTTCTGCGGAAGCTTTGGCGCTGAGCGTGACGAGTCCGGCGGTCAGGGTGAAGAGATTCTTGATGCGGTGATGCATTTCCCGCAAGAGGAGGGCCTGCTGTGCCGAAGCGCGCTTCTGGTCGGTGATGTCGCGGGCGATCTTCGAGGCACCAAGAATCGATCCGTCTTCGGCTCTCACAGGGGAAATGGTGACGGAGATCTCGACCAACTCGCCATTCTTTCGAAGGCGCACCGTCTCGAAATGATCGACGCGCTCACCGTTGCGCAGTCGGCGAAGGATCTCATCCTCCTCGAAAAGCCGGTCATCGGGGATGATCATCCTGATGGGCTGGCCAATGGTTTCATGGGAGGTGTAGCCGAACAAGCGCTCCGCGCCGCGATTCCATGTCGTGATGATACCGTCGAGCGTTTTGCTGATGATGGCGTCGTCCGAATTTTCGACCACGGCAGCAAGCCAGGCGCTGGCTTCGAGGGCCTTTCGATGGCCCTGAACACCGCTCCCAGGGACGGTCTCGCGCTTGCCAAGTAGTTTCGATGTATCATCGATCATGTTGATCCTTTCGGGATCTTGCCATCGTCCTTCAGGTTCCAAGGCGCTCCACCGACCACACACGCAGCCTGTAATGAACTGAACCGCCCCGGGTTCGGCGGAGGCTGTTGTGGTTGGGTCACGCGGCCAAAGCTGGTGCCTTGCCCGCGGCATAGTAGCGCGCCTCGGCCTCGGCGGGAGGGATGTTCCCGATCGGCTCGGGGAGGCGGTGGTTGTTGAACCAGGCCACCCACTCGAGGGTGGCGTATTCGACGGCTTCAAGGCTCCGCCACGGGCCACGGCGGCGGATGACCTCCGTTTTGAACAGCCCGATCACCGTCTCGGCGAGCGCGTTGATGCTCCTATGTTGGTCAAGGGCCATTTGAGACTGCGGACTGAGCGGTTGGCGTGCGGAGACTATTGAAGATTTCCCGGGCGATGTACCGCTTCAGGCAGCGTCGGATCTCCCGAAGGGACTTGCCCTCGGCTGTTCGACGATGGACATAGGCTTTCGTTTCGGGATGGGAGCGCATCCGGACAACGGCCACGCGGTGCAGCGCAGCGTTGGCTCGTCGGTTGCCGCCCCTGTTGAGACGATGGCGGGTGGTCTTGCCGCTGGATGCCGGGATGGGACAAACGCCGCAGAGCTTGGCGAAGGCGGCCTCTGAGCGGATACGCTCGGGATTGTCGCCAAGGACGATAAGCATCTCCGCGATCGTGCCGACGGCGATGCCCGGCGCCGCCATTAAAAGCGCCTAACTAAACCCGGTATGATGCGTTTCTGTGGGCATGGCGAAGCCTTTGGTTTCTGATGATCTCTGGGCGGCGATTGAGCCGCTGTTGCCGCCCGAGCGGCCCAAGCCCAAGGGCGGGCGGCCGCGGCTGGCGGACCGGGCGGCATTGACGGGGATCGTGTTCGTGCTGGTCAGCGGCATCCCATGGGAGAGGCTGCCCGCCGAGATGGGCTGCGGCTGCGGGATGAGTTGCTGGCGGCGGCTGCGCGACTGGCAGGCGGCCGGGGTCTGGGCCGCCTTGCACCGCCTGCTGCTGGAGCGGTTGCAGGCTGCGGGGCAGATCGACTGGCGGCGGGCCGCGCTGGACAGTGCCACTGTTCCGGCGAAAAGGGGGGCGCCGAGACGGGCCCGAACCCGACGGATCGCGGCAAGCCAGGCACGAAGCGCCACCTCGTCACGGACGCCCGCGGCACGCCGCTTGGCCTGACGCTCAGCGGGGCCAACCGGCACGATAGCATGATGCTGGCGCCCACCCTGGATGCCGTGCCGCGGATCAGGATCGGCCATCGCGGCCGCCCACGGCAAAGGCCGGGCAAACTCCACGCCGATAAGGCCTACGACCACCGTCGCTGCCGCCGGGAGTGCCGCGCCCGTGGCATCACCCCGCGCATCGCACGCCGTGGCATCGAGAGCAGCGCCCGCCTCGGACGACACCGCTGGGTGGTGGAGCGTACCTTCGCCTGGCTCGCCCGCTACCGACGCCTGACCATCCGCTACGAGCGCCGCGCCGACATCCACCTCGCCTTCACCACACTCGCCTGCGCCCTCGTCTGCCTCGGCCAGATTAGGCGGTTCTGTTAGGCGCTCTAAAGGGCACCCTCGGCGGCGCCCTCTTCGCTGTGCTCTGCGGCTGCGGTCACAACATCCGCAAGATCCTCGCCCACCTCAGGGCTCTCTTGGCCGCCATCCTCGCTAGCCTCATCGACGCAATCGCCCAACCGGACCGTCATCCAGTTACAGCCCAAGCAGCCTGAACAGGTTATTCAAGGCCGACTCCGTATAAGTGCTTCAATCCGACTGAAAACACCTATAGATATAGCGTTTTCTTATTTCAAATCAGCAAGTTTATACTCATTTAATAATGATCATGATAGCTGCAAGCCCGAGAAGCCCAACAAAGAAACCGACCTGACGCCAGATTGAAGGCCTTAAACCTAGGGTTTGCGCACGCCGTACGGACGAATCTTGATTCCAATACAGGAAGCAGCCAGAAACTGCAACTGTTGCAATAATGGCCACCAGGAAAGATCCTGAGTTCGAGTTGCTCGACCCTTCAATCATGCTGGATAGCAAAGCTAAATTTAGCACTGCGATAACCAGGGCAATCATCAAACCTTGAAATATATAAAATAACGATCGAATTAAGTGTGCGACTAACACCGGGATCGCAACAGTTTGGTCATTTATCATCTGTGTGTCCTTTCGCTTAATGTATGTAGTAGATTTACCGCATGCTGAAACTATATTTCTCCTCTCACATATAATTTATAGTATAGGTTAGAATGTTCTAGTTCCGCGCTAAAGAGTTACGTAGCGCCGCATTGCATCATATCAAAAAAACTGCATCCGTAGTCTATTTCACATGCTAGACCCTGTAAACATCAAAGAAATTTTAAAACGATTAATATGATCAATTTTTATCACAATGACGCCAACTTATCTGAAATCTGCTAAATTCCCAAATAATGATCTTAGTAGATTGCTATCCAGTAGAAAATCTTTCTTTAAATCTATTCATGGTTGAAAGCATTAAAATTAGTTGTTTTTTGTTGCAAACAGGAGCCAAAGAAATAAACTGACGCGATCAATATCAGTGAAGTGCCATGATGGATGATGAATTTGACCCTTTGACAGAGGAAGAAGCTCGCGAAAGTTTGGCAATATGGCGAGAGCGGGATTGGCGGATTGCGCAGCACGTAGCCAAGTTAAAACTTTCTATTAGGCGCAAACCAAATTTTGTTAAACGGGTTAACCTGATGTACGCTACCGTGCATGCTTATTACATCGACCATCGATTGGAGGATGCTAAAAAGCGGGTTAAATAGTCGGCCTTGAATAACTCGTAAGGCACTGATCTAGCTGTGAGATTTTCCGGGCTCGGCGACCTGGATTTGCAGGGTTCGATTGTTTTCGACGACAAACCCTGCGAATCTTGTGGGCATGAAGCACCGCCCGCGCCCGCCGGAACAGGCCGATCTGCTGCGGCCGCGGCTGGTCGACATGATCGATGGGCGGCACGAACTGGTGCGGCTGGCGGCGCTGATCGACTGGTCCTGGTTCGAGCGGGAATGGGCCGGCTTCTTCCCCGCCGCTGAGGGACGGCCGGCCACGCATCCGCGTCTGGTCGCCGGGCTGATGTACCTCCAGCACGCCCATGGCCTCTCCGACGAGGCGGTGCTCGCGCGCTGGGTGGAGAACCCGTACTTCCAGCACTTCACGGGTGAGACCTTCTTCCAGCACCGTGCGCCCATCCATCCCTCCTCTCTCAGCCGCTGGCGCGGTCGCATCGGTGAGGAAGGTGTCGAGTGGTTGCTGACCAGGACGATCGAGGCGGCTCAGGCTTCGGGAGCTGTGACGTCGAACAGCTTGGCCGAGATCGCAGTGGACACCACAGTGATGGAGAAGGCCATCGCCCATCCGACCGACAGCCGCCTCTATGAGCGGGCCCGCCACTCGCTGGTGACGCTGGCGCACAAGGCCGGGATCGCCCTGCGCCAGAACTACAATCGCCTGGCGCCGCGCCTGGCCGGCCAGGTGGGGCGCTACGCCCACGCCCGGCAGTTCCGCCGCATGCGCAAGGCGTTGCGCACGCTCAAGGGCTACACCGGCCGCATCCTGCGCGATGTTGAACGCAAGCTCGGCGCCGTCCCTGACGGGCCACTGCGGGCGCGCATCGAGCAGCGCATCGCCCTCGTCACCCGCCTGCTGCTCCAGACACCGAAGTCGTCCCGCAAGCTCTACGCCCTGCACGAGCCCGAGGTGGACTGCATCGCCAAGGGCAAGGCGCGGGTGCGCTACGAGTTCGGCACGAAGGTCAGCATCGCCACCACCCTCGCCGGTGGCTTCGTCGTCGGCATGCGCAGCCAGCCCGGCAATCCCTACGACGGCCACACCCTCGCCGACGCCCTCCAGCAGGTCGAGACCCTCACCGGCCAGCGTCCCAGCCTCGCCGTGGTCGATCGCGGCTACCGCGGCCATGGCGTCACGGCAACCAGGGTGCTCGTCAGCGGCACCAGCCGCGGCCTCACGCCCCGCCTGCGCCGGCTGCTCCGCCGCCGCAGCGCCATCGAGCCCGAGATCGGCCACATGAAGACCGATGGCCGCCTCGCCCGCTGCGCCCTCAAGGGCACGCTCGGCGATGCTCTCTACGCCGTCCTCTGCGGCTGCGGCCACAACATCCGCAAGATCCTCGCCCACCTCAGGGCCCTTTTGGCCGCTCTCCTCGCCGCCCTCCGACAGGCAATCCTCACCCCGATCAGCCAAGCCAGCGTCCCGACAGGCCGCACCCTGCTCGCAGGGGCGACAGCCTGAAGACGTTGTTCAAGGCCGACTATCGAGAGTGGCTTCAGCCAACACAAACGTCGCCTCGGCTCCGCACTCACCGCCCGAGGACATCAGGCTCAGCGACGCGAACTCATCCGTAAGCGAGGCCTACGGACCCTTGTTGGGTGCGGTATGGGTCAGACGGTTTTCGCGTCGGCCCAGTGCCACGGCATGAGTTCATCGAGGCGGTTGTTAGGCCAGCCGTGGACGAGGCGGGTGAGCAGGTCAGCAAGGTAGCGCTGCGGGTCGACGCCGTTGAGCTTGCAGGTCTCGACCAGGGAGGCGAGGTCGGCCCAGCGGCGGCCCCCATCATCTCCGCTGGCAAACAGGGCGTTCTTTCGGCTCAGGCAGAGAGGCCGGATGGCGCGCTCGACGGTGTTGTTGTCGAGCTCGATGCGGCCGTCATCCAGGAACCGTTCCAGGCCGAGGCGGTGATTCAGGGCATAGCGGATTACCCCTGCCGTCGGACTACCACCTGGGAGGCGCGCCAGCTGCTGCTCGAGCCAGGTGAACAGGTCCTCGACCAGGGGTCGGCTCCTGGCCTGCCGGACGACACGGCGCTCGTCGGGCGGCTTGCCCCTGACCTCTGCCTCGACGGCGTAGAGGGCGGCGATACGGACCAACGCCTCGGTGGCAATCGGCGCTGTTTTCTTCCGGGCCAGGTCATAAAATTCACGACGGGCATGGCTCCAGCAGAACGCCAGTGTCACGCCGGGGCCGCCCCCCTCCGGCGCGGCCAGGCCCTTGTAGGCGGCGTAGCCGTCGCACTGGAGGATGCCCGTGTAGCCGGCCAGCAGTGCCCGGGCATGCTCCGCCCCACGGCCGGGGGCGTAGCGGAACACCGCCGCGGGCGGGTCGGTGCCACCCCAGGGCCGGTCGTCGCGCGCGATCACCCAGGCAAAGCCCGTCTTGGTCTGTCCCCGGCCCGGGTCCAGCACCGGCATGGTGGTCTCATCGGCAAATAGCCGGACCGAGGCGAGCAGGAGCTCGCGCATCCGCGCCACCACCGGGGCGATCTCGGCGGCGGCCATGCCCACCCAGGAGGCCAGTACCTCGCGGCCGATGGTGAGGCCCTGGCGCGCCAGGATCTGCGCCTGGCGGTACAGCGGCAGGTGGTCGGCGTAGCGCGACACCAGCACATGGGCGACGGTGGCCTCGGTCGGCATGCCGCCCTCGATCAGACGGGCCGGTGCGGGTGCCTGCAGCACAACGCCCGCGCAGGCGCGGCAGGCCAGCTTCGGGCGCTTGGTCACCAAGACCCGGAACTGAGCCGGGATCACGTCCAACCGCTCCGAGGTGTCGGCGCCGATCTCGACCAGGGCGCCCTGGCAGCACGGGCAGGCGGTGCTCTCGGGCATCAGCACCACCTCCACCCGGGGCAGGTGTGCCGGTAGTCGGCCACGGCCCGCCCGGCGCTGGGCGGTGTTCGTCTTGCGCAGCTCGGGCGAGCACTTCTCCGCCTCAGCCTCGTTGCCGGCTAGGCTCGCCTCGACCTCCTCAAAGGCGAACTGCAACTGGTCCTCGGGCAGACGCTCCGAGCGTCGCCCGAACTGCATGCGCTGCAGCTTGCCCAGCAGGTGTCGCAGCCGCTCGTTGCGCGCCGCCAGCGCGTCGCGCTCGGCTACCGCGTCGTCCCGTTCCGCCCAGGCCGCCAGCAGCATCGCGCGCAGCGCCGCGGGATCCTCCGGCAGGGTCGGTGTGTCGTCAGCAGCGGCGCGCATCGTGGTACCGATGCTACGCAGGCACGCTCGGCGTGGGAATCCGTTTCGTGCTCTGGACCCGCGTCCAATCGATCCCCGCAAACAGCGCGGCGAACTCCACCTGCGTCAGCCGCAGCGCGCCGTCCACCACCGGCGGCCAGCGGAACGTGTTGGCCTCCAACTGCTTCCAGATCAGCACCAGGCCGCTGCCATCCCACACCACGATCTTGACCCGGTCAGCGCGCTTCGAGCGGAACACCAGCACCACGCCGGAGAACGGATCCTCGCTCAGCACCTCCGCCGCCAGCGCGGCCAGCGAATGCGCGCCCTTGCGAAAGTCGACGGGCTGGCTCGCCAGCAGGATCCGCGCCCCCGCAGGCAGTGTGATCACGTCGCGGACGCCCGGATGGCCCGCAACAGCGTCGTCAACAGGTCCGCGTCGGTGCCCGGTGGGACACGCAGCACAGCGCCAGCCACCTTGACCTCGATGACAGGACCCGGCGCGACCCACGAGGGCGCCCGTTCCGGTGTGGCCGCCGGAGCCGCCGACACGATGGGCACGAAGTCCATCGCTGCTCTGGCTTCACCGGCCACCCCAAGCCGCATCTTGCGACGCCAGCCAAACACCTGCTGCGGGCAGACCTGCCAGCGGCGCGCCACCTCGGTGACCACCGCGCCAGGCTGCAGCGTCTCCGAGACAATCCGCGCCTTGTCGTCGTCAGACCAGATCCGCCGCCGGCCAGGTCCCGTCAGAACCTCGATCCGGCGGTACCCGCCACCCTTCGCGTCGTCCCTAACGTCGTCCATACCGATAGCTCGAAGCCCTCCGCCCCAAGCCGATCCAGCACAATCAGGACCTACTCCGGAAGACGGGCCTCAAAGCTGCGCTTACACTCATCCTGCGTGTCCTGACCCACAACCTCATGCTCCTCGCCGAAGCCGCATGAGCCTTTCAACAGAGCAAGCAGGTTTCAGAAGAGGTCCATCAGCGTTGAAGCCGGCGCATTATCCCTCCGTGAATGGATGACAGGCGGAGGCGGCCGGGGCGATGACCATCCTGTCCGGCTATATGCCACGGTGCTGGAAAGCCAGTCCGCCTACAGGCTGCGCAGCGACGGCAAGACGGCCATCGTGCAATGGCTGGTCAAGAGGATCACCGACAGCGACCGGGCGATGATCGTGCTGCACGAGGATGAGCGTATCCCCGGCATCGTCCGCAATCAGGATCCTGCCGCCGACGTCGATGTGCTCACGACAGGGGCGTTCCTGAAAAGGGCGCAGAAACGCGCGCCTCGGTGAGGAACGGAGGAGCAACGAATGGCCCGTTTCCAGTGCCGCGCCTGCGGCTTCGACAGCTCCGTGGTCTGGAAGGGAAAGCTGACCTGTCCGTGCTGCGGTGGCACCGCCCAGGTGTGGGTCACCGTGGCAGTCGAGGAGATGGAGGAGGCGGACCTGATCTTGCTCGAAACTACAATGCGTCGAAGGGCTTGGCTAACGCCGAGGAGTAGTGATCGCGGGAGTAGGAATGCTGTCAAAGCAATCCCTGGCCGCAATCGTTCTTCGGCAGCAGATCCCGCGCTTCGGCTGCGGCATTGTCCAGGTAGCTAGATAGCTAGCTTCCGGTGCAACCCGGTGCAGGCCACGCGGGACACGGAAGGCTCCGACCCATCCGCCCCGAAGCCTGAGGGGATGAACGGGCTATCCTTCCACGCCGACCGCGAGCGCGACCTGCCGGCGGATGGCGGCCAGCTGCTCGGGCGTGATGTGCGACGCGGTCGCCCTCAGTCGCAGCTTGGAGGTGGTGGCGACCAGGTGCGATACCGCCCAGCATGGCTTGCTGCAGCCGTTCTCCGCTGTCGGCGCGATGGCTACCGCCAAGTCGGGAATGACCAACCCGTCGTCCTCGGTCAGCGGCACCAGGATGGCGTTCGGGTAGGACGGTGCGAACAGGCCGTCATCCTCCACCACCACGGCCGGGCGCCGCTTGTTCGGCTCCTTGGGCAGGGCGTCGCCGCGCCAGTCAGCCAGCACGATCTGTCCCGCCCTGAGGGCGAGGGGCGGGTCAGCCGGCATCGGCGCGCGGCGTGCCCCAGTCCTCGTAGAAGGCCCGCGCCTCGTCGGACGCGGCGACGCGGGTGCCGACCACCGCGCTGGCCTGCCGGATGCGGGCACGCCGCGTCGCGCGGGCCGCCTCGGTCGCGAGATCGCGCAGCAGGGTAGCCAAGCCGATGCCCCGCGATTGGGCCTGGGCCTCCAGCTCGGCCCGCACCTCGTCATCCAGGCGGATGGAGATCGGTACACCCATGATGAACCTCCGTAGCTCTTCACGCACTACATAATTGTAGTGCATACAAGTTGATCCGCAAGGGCGCATCCTGTTGCTTACGAGACGTGTGCGCGGAAGGGCTCGGAGAGCTCAGTTCTGCCATCTTTCGGGCCGCGGCAGGTCTTGGTAGCGCGAGATGGTGTGATCTCTGCCGTCGGTAACGCCGCGGAGGTGGTAGAAAATCCGGCGTTGGCCGGGATGTAGGGCTTGGGTGGCCATCGGACCTGGCGGCTAGCGTGGAGTTGCGACGCTCCCACCCCTGACCGGCCGAGGACCCGATGACCGAGGAGAGATTGCCACTGGCGGACCTGCTGGCGAAAGCAGGAGATGGTAACTTCCTGCGTACCCCTTCGGTGAGGGCCGCCTTCCAGCCTGGGGCTGAACCTGTCTTCTGATCTTATCAACGCTCGTAGGAGCGTTGTTAAGAACGGGGCGGTTTGGGACATGGAGATCATCAGCGGCGTCGAACGTCGCCGGCAATGGCGGGTGGCGGACAAGCTGCGGATCGTGGCCGAGGCTGAACGTCCCGGCGCGTGCTTCGTAGAGGTAGCTCGCCGGCATGAGGTGAGCCGGAGCGTACTTTGGGCTTGGCGCAAGCAGGCGCGGCAGGGCGTGCTGGTGGCCGAACCCGTGCCGATGTTCATGCCGGTGCAGGTGGCAGAGGACCTGCCGGCACCCGCCCCTCGGGCTGAGGCTGCGCCGGCGGCTTCTCCCCGGATCGAGATAGCCTTGCCGGACGGTACGGTGATCCGCGTCGACGAGGGGATCAGCGCTGCCGCGCTGCGGCGTGTGATGGCGGCACTGCGCGGATGATCCCGGTTCCCTCCGGTGTCCGGGTCTGGCTGGCGGCGGGCCACACCGACATGCGGCGCGGCATGAATGGCTTGGCGCTACAGGTGCAGCAGGCGCTCGGGCGCGATCCCCATGCCGGCGATCTCTACGTTTTTCGGGGCCGCCGCGGCGACCTGGTAAAAATCGTTTGGCATGACGGGCTCGGCATGTCGCTCTACGCCAAGCGGCTGGAGCGCGGCCGGTTCATCTGGCCGCCGCCGGCGGATGGCGCGGTGGCGATTTCCGGGTCGCAATTGGCCTACATGCTGGACGGCATCGATTGGCGGAACCCGCAACGGACATGGCGTCCGGAGGTCGCCGGATAAGGCTGGCAGGCGGGCATCGGGTATGATTCAATTTCTGTCGTGATACCCGCGCCGGACACCATCCCCGCCGATATCGACGCGCTGCGCACCGCGCTGGCGGCGGAGCAGTCGGCCCGGCGTGAGGCCGAGGCGCGGGCCTCCGGCGCCGAGGCGATGGTGGCGCATCTCAAGCTGCTGATCGCCCGGCTCAAGCACGACAAGTACGGCGCCTCCTCCGAGCGCGGCCGCAAGCTGCTCGACCAGTTGGAACTCGAGCTCGGCGAGTTGGTCGCCGCCGCCAGCGAGGACGCCGCCAAGGTCGAGGGCGCAGCCTACAAGGACGGCAGCACCCGCCGCCCCGACAGTCCGCCCCGCGGCCAGCCGGTGCGGGCCCCCCTGCCGGCTCACCTGCCACGCGAGCGGATTGTCCTGCCGGCGCCGACGACCTGTCCCTGCTGCAATGGCAGGCTGTCCAAGCTGGGCGAGGACATCACGGAAACGCTCGAGGTCGAGCCGATCAGATGGAAGGTCATCCAGACCGTGCGGGAGAGGTTCTCCTGTCGCTCCTGCGAGAGCGTCACCCAGCCGCCGGCACCGTTCCACCCCATCGCCCGCGGCCGGGCAGGACCGAACCTGCTGGCCATGATCCTGGAGGCCAAGTTCGGCCAGCACCTGCCGCTGAACCGCCAGAGCGAGACCTATGCCTTGCAGGGCATCGAACTCAGCGTCTCGACCATCGCCGGCTGGGTCGGGGCCTGCACCGCCAACCTGGACCCGCTGGTCACCCTCATCGAGGCCCATGTGCTGGCGGCCGAGCGGTTGCACGGCGACGATACCACCGTCCCCGTGCTGGCCAAGGGCAAGACCATCACCGGCCGGGTCTGGACCTATGTCCGCGACGACCGGCCCTTTGGCGGCCGGGCACCGCCGGCGGCGATGTTCCGCTACTCCCGTGACCGGACAGCCGAGCATCCGAACCGGCACTTGGTCGGCTATGCCGGCATCCTGCAGGCCGACGCCTATGCCGGGTACAACGGGCTCTACGAGGCCGACCGACAACCGGGGCCGGTCACCGAGGCAGCGTGTTGGGCGCATGGCAGGCGCAAGCTGTTCGAACTGGCCGAGTTGTCGCGGGCGCCGCTCGCCGTCGAGGCGGTGAGCCAGATCGACGCCATCTTTGATGCCGAGCGCACCATCAACAACCTGCCCGCCGAGGCGCGGCTCGTCCTTCGCCGGCAGCACGTCGCGCCGCTGGTCACCGACTTCGAGACCTGGATGCGCGAGAGCCGCGGCAAGGTGTCCCGGCACGCGCCGGTCGCCAAGGCCATGGACTACATGCTGGTGCGCTGGGAAGCCTTCACCCGGTTTCTCGGCAATGGCCGGATCTGCCTCACGAATAATGCTGCCGAACGGGCGCTGCGCGGTATCGCCCTTGGCAGGAAGTCGTGGCTGTTCGCCGGCAGCGATCGCGGCGGCGACCGGGCCGCGGCGATGTACTCGCTGATCTACACCGCCAAGCTGAACGACGTCGACCCGCGCGCCTGGCTGGCCGATGTCCTCGCCCGCATCGCCGACCACCCTGCCTCGCGCCTGCACGAGCTGCTGCCTTGGAACTGGACCCGTGCGAGGGAGGGCAAGGAAGCGGCATGACCAGCTCCAACATCGCCCGGCTGAAGATCACCCTCGACGACGTCAAGCCCGCGGTGACGCGCCGCGTCGAGGTGCCGCTGACCATCCGGCTCGATCGCCTGCATTTGGTGCTGCAGGCCGCCATGGGCTGGACCAACAGCCACCTTTACGAGATCCGCGCCCGCGGCGTGGGCTGGGGCGTGCCCGACCCAGACTGGGGAGACGGCCCGCTCGACGCCCGCAAGACGCGGCTCCTCGACGTCATCGAGGACACCGGCGCGAAGACGCTGAGGTACCTCTACGACTTCGGTGACGGCTGGGAACACACGGTCAAGGTCGAGCGCATCGCCGATGCTATCCCCGGCCTGCTCTACCCGTTCCTGATCAATGCTACAGGCCGTTGCCCACCCGAGGACGTTGGCGGACCCCCAGGTTATGCCGAGTTCCTCGACGCGATCGCCGACCCGAAGCACGAGAGCCACGCCGAGATGGTTCGCTGGGTCGGCGTGCCTTTCGATCCCGCCGGCATCGACTTCGAAGAGCACGCAAAAGCCGTCGACACCCTCGCCAAGGCGTGGTCACGCAAGCCAGCCACCCGGCGCAATTCCGCAAGCTGATCGCGGCCCTCCCAGGATCAGCGCCCCAGAGGAGCTCAGCCCCGACCGATAGCGGTGAACGCCGCCAATCCGCGGTCCTCGGCTACCCGCGGCCTTGGCCGTATGGGTACGGAAGAACCGCTGACCGAGGCGGATCTGTACGACGAGGACGGCCTGCCCGTGTGATTGCCGTGGACAGCTCGGTGCTGATCGCCATCCTGCGGCGGGAACCGGAGGCGGATGCCTTCCTGCACATCATCGCCGGGGCCGGCATGCATGTGGTGGCACAGGACCGGGAGCAGGCGGAGACCGCCCGGGAAGCGTTCCGGCGTATGGCAAGGGGCGTCACCCGGCCGCGCTCAACCTTGGCGACTGCGCTTCCTATGCCCTGGCCAAGTGCTGGAACCTGCCCCTGCTCTTCGAAGGCAATGACTTCCCGAGGACCGATATCGTCCCGGCCATTCCGGCGCGAGCAATGGGTTAGACTGGATGTCTATCTAAGATGGTACATCCCACCTCAGATAGACGAATGTTTCATAATAGCAACAAATATCACTCATACCAATTGACGAGGCCCAGCAGCCTCACTTGCCTCTCTGGCCGTTCAAGTGCTTTTGAATGGGTTGTACCGGTTACGCTTTAATCAGACGAGGCATGACTGGTGATTTCGACGGTTTCAGTGTCAATCCGCGTTCATCCACTTCTAATTCTGCCCTTGGATAGACTGCACATGCAAGACCAAGGTTTTCTAGAAACCGCGGCTTGAAGTGGTGGAGACCTTTATAGCCAACTCCAAACTGTCCTTGTAGCGCTTTCCAGGAAATCGGCTTTGGACTCTGCAGGACATGTAGACGGTAAGTTAGCCAGCAGTAGATATCCAATGCCATGCTATTGTTGGAAAGAGCCTTGATTGCTGCTTCCTCGATCGGAACAGGATGCTTCTGGAGTTGCTCAAAAAAGCTCTCTGAGAGGCGAACGGTATCGGTGAAAAGTGATCCCTGAGACGTGTCGTCGCTTCCAACGAACATCGCTGTATCCACGATGTTTTGGTTGACCAAACCAGCCCGACCAGCGGTCCGAATGTGGAACGTTAGTCTGCAGCGTGAGATCCGTTCCGCCTGTTCCCGAACGTCCTTAAAAGACTTACCACCGATTGGAATGCCGAGACGCGATAACCACGCGCGGAGGCTGCGTCCAAGCTCGATTTCCCGCCCTCCAGTCCGAAGTGCTTCGGATTGAAGAAAGAGTAAAATTAGACGGGCGCGACTCCCGTAAGGCACCCCTACCCACTCTGCTTCCTCGCAAGAGTCCACAGTTCGCCGACCTGGTTCGACCAGAAGGGTTACGTGCTCAGAACTGATCTTCCAAATGGCATCGTCGGGGAGACGTTTGTGCGGGAGCGCTGCTTGGGTCCAGCCAGAGTAGATGAAGCCAACGTTGGAATCCTCGTCGGCCATGTATGACGAAGCGGCTTCCACAACGCGCCGGTCGATGTCGGTTGCCAGGGCTGCCATCTTGCCCTGGGTCTCGATCAGACGATGCACCGTCCCCACCGGCTATCTCCCCAGACTTCAGCCCCTTATGCCATGGCAACTGGATCTGTCGCCTGTGGACTCCTGCGAGCGAAGCTATTTGAGGTTATTAGAGATTCTAAACTATTAGCTTGCTCGCAAGAGTCCACGGGATAACCGGCAGAAGTCATTGATTCAACGTTTAGGCGTATCGCAAGAGTCCACAGACCACTCGCAAGAGTCCTCGGCTGCCTTGTGAGCTGAAGGACGGCTGGCAATGTTTCCACTTCAGCCAGACGAGCCCGATTCGGTTACTCTTTTGCTCGCAAGAGTCCACAGTGGACATTGCTCGCAAGAGTCCACCCCCATGTGTCATGCTGGTCACCCGCCACGAACCTTACGTCGGGGGGTTCG
Organism: Roseomonas sp. FDAARGOS_362; assembly: GCF_002754815.1. Classification (GTDB taxonomy): domain Bacteria; phylum Pseudomonadota; class Alphaproteobacteria; order Acetobacterales; family Acetobacteraceae; genus Roseomonas; species Roseomonas mucosa. The sequence goes on from NZ_CP024584.1 coordinate 42,932, forward strand.
ATCTTCGAGATCGGCTGCGGCCACCTTTATCCCGGCATCCCGCAAGGCGTGTGTCAGAACCTGCTTGAGCGTAACTCCCCGTTTTTCGGAGGATGCCAGCACTGCATCGAGAGTACTCTGACGCAACCGTACAGTCAGAGCGGTCAGAACATCTGATCGTTCAGACGTATTGCCGTCAGGACGTCTTTTCGTATTGTCGACATGCTGATTTATTGATGGAGCGTCTCGCTTTGGTGCAAGAGTGCCCGAGATTGACGTGGATGGCTGGACGTCTGATTGACCTATTGTCTGTCCGCCATGTCGATCATACGTATGGCTGAAATGACGTATTGCCGTCTGAGTGTCGTGCTCTACTTCTACACGCGCTGGAGGAACGCTCGGGTCTTCTGCTCGTACTGCAGCCACTAACTCTGTCGGAGGCATCCTTTGCTCTGCCTCGGGCAGCTTCTTAAATGTGGGCTTGGCCATCAGGCGGTCACCCGGACAGCGGGCATGGCATCTTTGGCTCGAAGTTCTGCGATGAGATCCGTGACCTCACGGAAGGCGGCACCGCTAGTCGGCATTTTCCCCGTGTGGCTTACCGCCTCATAATCTGCTCGGTGGCCAAGGGAAGCACTGAGCCGTTCTAGCCCTGCCTCCTTAATCTGTTCGGCGGCATGAGCAGCTACAGCCGTAGTTCGGACGGAATTGAGAATTACCCAAGCCGGGATTGTCCGCCGAGTAGTAACAGAAAGTGACTTGACCTTTGTGGCAGTGGTCCTGGCTTCGTAGAGGTCTGCTTCCGAAGCCTTGCAGGGGATGAGCACCGCATCAGCCGAGGCAATTGCTACCGACGATCCAAGGTTCTCAAACCCGGCGGTGTCCACGAGCACTAAATCGTGCTGGTCGCGCAACTCAGCAATTAAGTGTGCCAATCGGTCCTCGTTTGCCTCGGCGCAGTGAGTAATCTCCGGTCCCTCGTAAATGGCAGTAAGCCATCGAGAAAGCGCCTTGTTGGGGTCCGCATCCACCACCGCGAAAGATGCTCCTTCACGCGCTAGGAGAGCAGACATAGCCCGACCCAATGTGCTCTTGCCGCAGCCTCCCTTTGACCCAGCCAATGTTAAGACCGTCATTCGCATACGTCTCCATGTCCGAGCGATCATACGTTCGTACATCATGTCTACCATACGCAATGTCGCTCGCACAAACGTACTATCCTACAAACGTACGTATTGCCGATCATACGTACGTTTATGCGGTGGATGTCTGAATAGGTTCGGCTATCTATGAAGCAGCCTCAGAAATTGTGCTGGAGACGCAGAGGCGCTGGCGGATGCCAGCTACAGAGCCAGCCACTCCCGGAGCTTCGACCAGCGCCGGCGCATGCCCTGGTTGCGCACGGCGATCGCCAGGGCCCGGCGCTGCCCGAGCAGCACCACCAGCTTCCGGCCCCGCGTCACGCCGGTGTAGAGCAGGTTGCGCGCCAGCATGGCGTAGTGCTGCGTGCTGAGCGGGATCACCACCGCCGGGTACTCCGAGCCCTGGGCCTTGTGGATGGTGGTGGCGTAGGCCAGCACCAGCTCGTCCAGCTCCCCGAAGCCGTAGGCGACCTCCCGCCCGTCGAAGACCACCGTGAGCTCGCCCTCCTCCAGGTCCACCCCTGTGATCACGCCGAGGTCGCCGTTGAACACCTCCCGGTCGTAGCTGTTGGCCACCTGCATGACCTTGTCGCCGGGGCCGAAGGTCCAGCCGAAGCGCTCGACCCTGAGGTCCCCGGGCGGGTTCAGCGCCGCCTGCAGCGCGGCGTTCAGCGCCCTGGCCCCCAGCCCGCCCCGGTTCATCGGGCAGAGCACCTGCACGTCGCGGATCGGATCCAGCCCGAAGCGCGCCGGGATGCGCTCGCCCACCAGGGTGAGCAGCTTGCGCACACCCTCCTCCGGCTCCTCCGCCCCGACGAAGAAGAAATCGCTGCCCGCCGTCGCCTCGAGCTCCGGCAGCCGACCGCGGTTGATGCGGTGGGCACTGGTCACGATCCGGCTCTCGGCCGCCTGGCGGAACACCTCGGTCAGCCGCACCACCGGCAGGACGCCCGAGCCGATGACGTCGGCCAGCACCTGCCCGGGGCCCACCGAGGGGAGCTGGTCCACGTCGCCCACCAGCAGCAGCGCCGCCTCGTCGGGCAGCGCCCGCAGCAGGGCGCGCATCAGCGGCACGTCCACCATCGAGGTCTCGTCGGCCACCAGCAGCTGGCAGGCCAAGGGGTTCGTCTCGTCGCGCTTGAACCCACCGGTCTTCGGGTCGCTCTCCAGCAGCCGGTGGATGGTCCGCGCCTCCAGCCCCGTGCTCTCGCTCAGGCGCCTGGCCGCCCGTCCCGTCGGGGCGCAGAGCGCCACCTCCACCCCCCTGGCCCGGATCACCCGCAGGATGGCGTTCACCAGCGTGGTCTTGCCCACACCCGGGCCGCCGGTGATCACCAGCACCTTGGAGGAGAGCGCCAGCCGCAGCGCCTCGCGCTGGCTGGCCGCAAGCGTCAGCCCGGTCCGCTCCTCCACCCAGGGGATCGCCCGGTCGGCATCGATGGCGGGCCAGGGCTGCCGGCCCGCGGCCAGCCGCCGCAGCCGCCCGGCGATCTCTTGCTCGGCGCGGTACAGCCCGGCCAGGAACACACAAGGCCCGCCCTCCAGCGTGTCGGTCACCACCTCGCCGGCGTCGAGTTCGAGAGCCAGGGCCGCCTCGATCAGCTCGGGACTCACCTCCAGCAGCTTGCCCGCGAGCGCGGTCAGCTCGCCCACCGGCAGGCCGCAGTGCCCCTCACCGGTGGCCTCGGCGAGCGCGAAGGAGATCCCGGCGCGGACCCGGATCATCGCCGTGGGCTCGATGCCGAGCCTGCCCGCCACGGTGTCGGCGGTGCGGAAGCCGATGCCGCGGATGTCGCGCGCCAGGCGGTAGGGGTTCTCCGTGATCACCTCCACGGCCCGCGCTCCGTAGGTCTTGTAGATCCGTACCGCGCGCGAGGTGCCCACCCCGTTGGCATGCAGGAACAGCATGATCTCGCGGATCACCTTCTGCCCGGCCCAGCCGGCGACGATGCGCGCCGCACGCCTGGGGCCGATGCCGGTGACCTCGCGCAGCCGGGCGGGCTCGGCCTCGATCAGCTCGAACACCGCCTCGCCGAAGGCCGCCACCAGCCTGGCCGCGTAGACCGGACCGATGCCGCGGATCATGCCCGAGCCCAGGTACTTCTCGATGCCCTCGCGCGTCGTGGGTTGGGTGGCCTTGAGGAAGCCTGCCCTGAACTGCAGGCCGTGGGCGCGGTCGTTGACCCAGGCGCCCGACATCTGCACCCATTCGCCGGCCGAGATCGAGGCGGCGTGGCCCACCACGGTGACCGGGTCGCGGTGGCCGCGCGCCTTGACCCGCAGCACGCAGAAGCCGTTCTCGGCGCTGTGGTAGGTGACGCGTTCCACCAGCCCGGCCAGCGCCTCGGTGGGCAGGCCGCGATCCGCCGGGGCAGGGGAGGGGGCCGGGATGCCGGGCATGGTCCTCAGATAGGCGAACGATGATGCCTGCGCATCGGGCTCATGTCTCCACCAGGATTGTCTGATCACCGAGGGCGTAAAGGCAGAGGTGCGCCAGACGATCCACGGGCGGTGGACTGGCTCAACAAGCTTGATTAACCCATCATGATGGGTTATGACGTACTCAGGGTGACTGTGCTACGTGTCCACGGCCTGCGCGTGGTCATCTATGCCAACGATCACGATCCTGCTCATGTCCATGTCTTCGGAGACGGTGAGGCCAAGATCAACCTGATCGGCAGGGGTGGTCTTCCGGAGCTGGTCTGGGCTGAGGGCATGAGCCGCGGCGAAGTTCGCCGCGCCATGCATGCCATCACCGGGCAACAGGCCGTCCTGCTGGCGCGCTGGAGGGAGATCCATGGCTGAGCTGACCGACACGCAGATCGACGAGGCGCTGGCCCGGGGTGCGGCCGCGCGCCGGACGGAGCCCAGGGCCACGGCAGCACGCTATGACCGCCAGGCCGGGCGCGTGATCGTGGAACTGAGCAACGGCTGCACCTTTGCCTTCCCGGCACGCCTGGCGCAGGGACTGGAAAGGGCAACCGACGAGCAGCTGGCCGAGGTCGAGGTGCTGGGAACCGGCACGGGCCTGCACTGGGAGGCGCTCGATGCCGACCTCTCGGTCCTCGGTCTCCTGGCGGGACTGTTCGGCACCAGGGCCTTCATGGCCCGTCAGGCCGGGCGGGCTACGTCGCCTGCAAAAGCAGCGGCGGCGCGAGCCAACGGCGCCAGGGGAGGGCGGCCACGGAAATCCGCATGAGGCTATTCGGACCAGGAACATTGGCTTGATAGCGTCAAAAGGCCAAACGGTCGTTTGGCCTCTTGCTACAAAGCTCCGAATGCCCACAAATGAACGGGTATGCAGCCCGTCGTCGCCTACTATCGCGTGTCCACCGAACGCCAGGGTCGATCCGGGCTAGGACTGAATGCCCAGCGAGAGCGGTGCACAACTTTCGCCGTCCAGAACGGCCTTGAGATCGTCGAGGCGTTCACCGAGGTGGAAACGGGAAAGGGGAGCGACGCGCTTGATCGCCGGCCACAGCTCGTTCTGGCGCTGGCAGCCGCAAAGCGGCAACGCAGCGTTATGCTGGCTGCCAAGCTCGATCGGCTGTCACGCGACGTTCATTTTATTGCAGGGCTGATGGTGCAGCGGGTACCGTTCCTCGTCGCCGAACTCGGCGCTGACGTGGACCCATTCATGCTGCACATCTACGCCGCGCTGGCCGAGAAGGAACGGCGCATGATCTCCGAGCGCACGCGGGCAGCGCTGGCCGCGCACAAGCGACAGGGTGTCCGGCTGGGTAATCCTACGAACCTCAATGAGGCCGGTCGGGCAGGGGCCGCCGCGACGGCTGCTGAAGCTCGGCGGTTCGCAGAAAATGTGGTCCCCATCATTCTTCAGGCGCAGGTTAGCGGTGTTACCAGTCTCCGCGGCATCGCAGCAGTGCTGGACGCGCGCGGCATACGCACCCCACGCGGCGGAAGGTGGGGCGCTACCCAGGTCAGGGCCGTGCTCGCACGAAGTGCGATCAGGTAGGCGCCGCCCGCATGCTCCCTCTCATCATCGACTCTACGCATCACCTCAGCCAATCATCTGCTTACTTCAGATGCTCCGTAGCGGATGTGAGCAGTTGGCCAGCAACGCGCGTGACCGCGGTGGTAGACAGACCGCGCCGCAGCTCAACTTTCTGCAATTGCGACCATGACTACCGAAGCGCGCCCACGCGCCAGGACTGATGCGATGCTTCAGAACTCTCTGTATGTGGTGCAAAACCGCGACGAGCTGAATTTTCATGCCGATCCCGGCGTCGCCGTTCGCGAGATGCCGGCCCCGAGTGGCTCTCCGGTCAACATCCTGCTCTTCCGAAGAAGAACCCATCCGGCACCTTCGCAATCTCACACCGTACTGAAATGCGGCCATTGATGATTTGCACAATTTCACAAGGTGGTAGGACGACTGCATGCTGAGTCCGACCGAGATCTATGACAACGTCGAGGCGTTGGTGGGGCGACGGCCGGACCGAGCAAGCTTCGGGCTCGAATTGATGGATGCCGTGGGTGCGCCGCGCGCGACGATCACGAAGCTCCGGGCCGAGGCGGCCGGCAGCGGATCGTTCGCATGGACGCGGATGCTTCGCTTCGCGCTTGTGGACAAGGGCGCGACGGTCCCCTCGATGGAGGCGATGCGGGCGGAGGAAGAGGCCAAGCCGAAAGCTAGGCGCACCCGCATCGTCATCGCTTACGACGGGGACGCGATCGCGATCTGCGACACGAAGGTCGGCGATGAGCAGCGGCTCAGTCTGGACGCCCTCGCCTATGAAGCCGACATCCTCTTCCCGTTGGGCGGCCACGAGCGCCACGTGCCGGACCCGGAACGGCTGGCCGACATCCGCGCCACCAAGCATCTATCGCGCCTGTTCGACGCGGTACGCGACGCAAACCCGGGATGGAGGGGCGAAGTGGACCGCCATGCACTCAATGTGTTCATGGCGCGCGTTATGTTCTGCCTGTTTTCCGACGATGTTGGCATCTTCGAGAAAGACGCCTTCCAGACGGCCGTGGAGCGATCGACCAGGGCCGACGGTGGCGACCTGCAAGACTTTCTTGCGGGGGCATTTGCCCACATGGATCTCGCTCCGGAGAAGGCGAAGGCGCGGCCGGTCCGGGGATGGTCGCGATTGCCTTACGTCAACGGCGATCTCTTTCGCGATCCGTTGCCAGTGCCACTACTCGACGGGCGATGCCGGCGGCACCTGCTTGATTGCGCCCGGCTCGACTGGCGGCTGATCAACCCAGATATCTTCGGGTCGATGCTGCAGGCCGTGGTCGACCCGAATAAGCGCGGCGAACTCGGGATGCACTACACGTCGGCGGCCAACATCATGAAGGTGCTGCGGCCGATCCTGCTGGACGACCTCAGCGCTGAGTTAGAGCAGGCGAAGAGCAACAAGCCCAAGCTACGGGTCTTTCTGAATCGGCTGGCGGCCGTGCGGGTGTTTGATCCGGCCTGTGGCTCGGGCAACTTCCTGATCCTGGCCTATAAGGCCATGCGCGAACTTGAGCGACTCGCGTTTCGTCATCTCGGAGAGTTGCCACACGAGGTGGTCCGGCTCGACGCGTTCTACGGGATCGAGATCGACGACTTCGCATGCCAAGCGGCCCGGATCGGGCTGTGGATTGCGCAGTACCAGATGGACAAGCTGGCCGAGGCTGACCTGGGCCAGACCCGCAAGTTCCTGCCGTTGAACCAGGCGGGGCGCATCACGTGCGGCAACTCGGCCGAGATTGATTGGACCTCGGTGTGCCCGGTATCGTCAAGTTGGCCGGCTGCAAGCTTGCCCGAGCTGCCTACCACCGGTAGTGGGGTAGGATGACCGCCTCCGCCGCCTGCCCCAGCTTCGTCGGGTATCGCTTTCCGGGCGAGATCATCAGCCAGGCGGTGTGGCTTTACTTCCGCTTCCCACTCAGCTTGCGGATGGTGGAAGAGATGCTGGCCTTCCGCGGCATCGTGGTTAGCCACGAAACACTGCGGCAATGGGGCCGCAAGTTCGGTCAGGCTTTCGCCAATCAGATCCGCTGCCGGCTGCCCCGCACCGGTGACAAGTGGCAGCTGGATGAGGTCGTCCTCAAGATCAACGGTGTGACGCACTGGCTCTGGCGCGCCGTCGATCAGGCCGGGATGGTACTCGACGTGCTGGTGCAGAGCCGACGAGATAAGCAAGCTGCCAAGCGGCTACTCAGGAAGCTGCTGAAGCGGCAGATGCGGCCACCACGGGTCATGATCACCGACAAGCTGGCAAGCTACGGCGCCGCGAAGAAGGAGGTGATGCCTTCCGTCGAGCACCGCCAGCACAAGGGGCTGAACAACCGTGCTGAGAACTCGCATCAGCCGACACGACGACGAGAACGAGGGATGAAGCGGTTCAAGTCTGCTGGCCAAGCGCAGCGCTTCCTTTCCGCCCACGACGGGATCAACAACCTCTTTCATCTTCGCCGGGACCACGTCACCGCCTGCGACTATCGTGCCGCAAGGGCGCGCGCGTTCGAGGTGTGGTCCGAGGTCAGCGGGGTCGCCGCACGGGCTTGATCGCCCTGGAGTCCGTTGTCGATCAATCAGCCTCGTCGCCTCGAGGCCGGCAAGTTGACGGTGCCCGCCGGTGCGCTCGTGCCGCCCGGCACCGATCTGGCCTTCCACGTCGGCCTCCATCAGCATCTGCAGCACCGCCTCCGCGACACTGCGCAGGAAGGTACCCATACGGCCAAGGCCGCGGGTAGCCGAGGACCGCGGATTGGCGGCGTTCACCGCTATCGGTCGGGGCTGAGCTCCTCTGGGGCGCTGATCCTGGGAGGGCCGCGATCAGCTTGCGGAATTGCGCCGGGTGGCTGGCTTGCGTGACCACGCCTTGGCGAGGGTGTCGACGGCTTTTGCGTGCTCTTCGAAGTCGATGCCGGCGGGATCGAAAGGCACGCCGACCCAGCGAACCATCTCGGCGTGGCTCTCGTGCTTCGGGTCGGCGATCGCGTCGAGGAACTCGGCATAACCTGGGGGTCCGCCAACGTCCTCGGGTGGGCAACGGCCTGTAGCATTGATCAGGAACGGGTAGAGCAGGCCGGGGATAGCATCGGCGATGCGCTCGACCTTGACCGTGTGTTCCCAGCCGTCACCGAAGTCGTAGAGGTACCTCAGCGTCTTCGCGCCGGTGTCCTCGATGACGTCGAGGAGCCGCGTCTTGCGGGCGTCGAGCGGGCCGTCTCCCCAGTCTGGGTCGGGCACGCCCCAGCCCACGCCGCGGGCGCGGATCTCGTAAAGGTGGCTGTTGGTCCAGCCCATGGCGGCCTGCAGCACCAAATGCAGGCGATCGAGCCGGATGGTCAGCGGCACCTCGACGCGGCGCGTCACCGCGGGCTTGACGTCGTCGAGGGTGATCTTCAGCCGGGCGATGTTGGAGCTGGTCATGCCGCTTCCTTGCCCTCCCTCGCACGGGTCCAGTTCCAAGGCAGCAGCTCGTGCAGGCGCGAGGCAGGGTGGTCGGCGATGCGGGCGAGGACATCGGCCAGCCAGGCGCGCGGGTCGACGTCGTTCAGCTTGGCGGTGTAGATCAGCGAGTACATCGCCGCGGCCCGGTCGCCGCCGCGATCGCTGCCGGCGAACAGCCACGACTTCCTGCCAAGGGCGATACCGCGCAGCGCCCGTTCGGCAGCATTATTCGTGAGGCAGATCCGGCCATTGCCGAGAAACCGGGTGAAGGCTTCCCAGCGCACCAGCATGTAGTCCATGGCCTTGGCGACCGGCGCGTGCCGGGACACCTTGCCGCGGCTCTCGCGCATCCAGGTCTCGAAGTCGGTGACCAGCGGCGCGACGTGCTGCCGGCGAAGGACGAGCCGCGCCTCGGCGGGCAGGTTGTTGATGGTGCGCTCGGCATCAAAGATGGCGTCGATCTGGCTCACCGCCTCGACGGCGAGCGGCGCCCGCGACAACTCGGCCAGTTCGAACAGCTTGCGCCTGCCATGCGCCCAACACGCTGCCTCGGTGACCGGCCCCGGTTGTCGGTCGGCCTCGTAGAGCCCGTTGTACCCGGCATAGGCGTCGGCCTGCAGGATGCCGGCATAGCCGACCAAGTGCCGGTTCGGATGCTCGGCTGTCCGGTCACGGGAGTAGCGGAACATCGCCGCCGGCGGTGCCCGGCCGCCAAAGGGCCGGTCGTCGCGGACATAGGTCCAGACCCGGCCGGTGATGGTCTTGCCCTTGGCCAGCACGGGGACGGTGGTATCGTCGCCGTGCAACCGCTCGGCCGCCAGCACATGGGCCTCGATGAGGGTGACCAGCGGGTCCAGGTTGGCGGTGCAGGCCCCGACCCAGCCGGCGATGGTCGAGACGCTGAGTTCGATGCCCTGCAAGGCATAGGTCTCGCTCTGGCGGTTCAGCGGCAGGTGCTGGCCGAACTTGGCCTCCAGGATCATGGCCAGCAGGTTCGGTCCTGCCCGGCCGCGGGCGATGGGGTGGAACGGTGCCGGCGGCTGGGTGACGCTCTCGCAGGAGCGACAGGAGAACCTCTCCCGCACGGTCTGGATGACCTTCCATCTGATCGGCTCGACCTCGAGCGTTTCCGTGATGTCCTCGCCCAGCTTGGACAGCCTGCCATTGCAGCAGGGACAGGTCGTCGGCGCCGGCAGGACAATCCGCTCGCGTGGCAGGTGAGCCGGCAGGGGGGCCCGCACCGGCTGGCCGCGGGGCGGACTGTCGGGGCGGCGGGTGCTGCCGTCCTTGTAGGCTGCGCCCTCGACCTTGGCGGCGTCCTCGCTGGCGGCGGCGACCAACTCGCCGAGCTCGAGTTCCAACTGGTCGAGCAGCTTGCGGCCGCGCTCGGAGGAGGCGCCGTACTTGTCGTGCTTGAGCCGGGCGATCAGCAGCTTGAGATGCGCCACCATCGCCTCGGCGCCGGAGGCCCGCGCCTCGGCCTCACGCCGGGCCGACTGCTCCGCCGCCAGCGCGGTGCGCAGCGCGTCGATATCGGCGGGGATGGTGTCCGGCGCGGGTATCACGACAGAAATTGAATCATACCCGATGCCCGCCTGCCAGCCTTATCCGGCGACCTCCGGACGCCATGTCCGTTGCGGGTTCCGCCAATCGATGCCGTCCAGCATGTAGGCCAATTGCGACCCGGAAATCGCCACCGCGCCATCCGCCGGCGGCGGCCAGATGAACCGGCCGCGCTCCAGCCGCTTGGCGTAGAGCGACATGCCGAGCCCGTCATGCCAAACGATTTTTACCAGGTCGCCGCGGCGGCCCCGAAAAACGTAGAGATCGCCGGCATGGGGATCGCGCCCGAGCGCCTGCTGCACCTGTAGCGCCAAGCCATTCATGCCGCGCCGCATGTCGGTGTGGCCCGCCGCCAGCCAGACCCGGACACCGGAGGGAACCGGGATCATCCGCGCAGTGCCGCCATCACACGCCGCAGCGCGGCAGCGCTGATCCCCTCGTCGACGCGGATCACCGTACCGTCCGGCAAGGCTATCTCGATCCGGGGAGAAGCCGCCGGCGCAGCCTCAGCCCGAGGGGCGGGTGCCGGCAGGTCCTCTGCCACCTGCACCGGCATGAACATCGGCACGGGTTCGGCCACCAGCACGCCCTGCCGCGCCTGCTTGCGCCAAGCCCAAAGTACGCTCCGGCTCACCTCATGCCGGCGAGCTACCTCTACGAAGCACGCGCCGGGACGTTCAGCCTCGGCCACGATCCGCAGCTTGTCCGCCACCCGCCATTGCCGGCGACGTTCGACGCCGCTGATGATCTCCATGTCCCAAACCGCCCCGTTCTTAACAACGCTCCTACGAGCGTTGATAAGATCAGAAGACAGGTTCAGCCCCAGGCTGGAAGGCGGCCCTCACCGAAGGGGTACGTTCTTCCTGGTTCCGCAGCTTCGCCGCGCTGCGCAGGCTGATGGTAAGCGCTGTCTGAGAGCCCTTCTTCCCAGGTATACCGATGTCGTGCCGCCTCGCCGTCGGACGGGGAGCTTCGAGCCAACATTATGGTCGATGTTAGTGATGACGCGAGAGGTGAGCGAGCCGCTGCGGCAGACCTCGCGGGTGGCGGGCCAGCGGGCGGCGCTGGAGGGGGGCGTGATGGTGGCGATCTCGCCCTCGCCGGCGCTGGACGGGGTGCTGGCGGGGCTGCGCGGGCTGTCGCTGGTGCGGCAGGTGGCACAGATCCACGGGCTGCGGCCGAATTTGGCGGTGACGGTGGCGCTGCTGCGCCGGGCGGTGTGGACGGCGGCCGGGGTGTCGGGGGCCGACCTGGTGGCGCAGGCGGTGAGCGAGCAGGTGCTGGGCCGGATCCCGGTGCTGCAGCACATCGCCGCGGCGGTGCCGGGCAGCAGCATCACGGCGCTGCGGCTGAGCCGGCTGGCCCATGTCACCGCCGAGGCCTGCTGCCCGCTTTCGGCGGAACGGGAAGGGTGAAGGCGTGGACATCGGGCGCCCCGGGGAGGGCCATGATGGCGGCCCGCACGATCCGCGGGCGTCGATGACCCTTGAGGGGGCGGGGTACAAGCCCTAGTCTTACTGAACGTAAGACGGAGGCGCATCATGACCACGGTGACACTACGCCGGCAGGGCAACTCGGTCGGGGTGACGTTCCCGGCCGAGACGAGGATCCGCATGGGGCTGGAGGTCGGCCAGGACCTGACCCTGGTGGAACTGGCGGATGGGGTGAAGCTGGTGAAGCGCAACCTGAAGCTCGAGCGGCAGATGCAGCTGGCCCGAGAGGTCCTGCGCGAGCAGGCCGACGCGCTGCAGGAACTCGCCAGGCGTTGAGCGACCCGGAGTTCCTGGAGGCCGATGTCGTGCTGTTCCTGCACGACCAGGCCCTGCGGGAGTATGGTGGGATCCAGGGCGTCAAGGACGAGGGCATGCTGCACAGCGCCCTGGGCCGTCCCGGCAACAAGCTCGCCTATGCCGATGCCGGCATCCCCGACCTGTTCGATCTGGCCGCGGCTTATGCTTACGGTCTCGCGGCCAACCACCCTTTCAACGATGGCAACAAGCGGACCGCCTGGGGCTGTTGCGTGCTCTTCCTCAAGGCCAACGGTGTCGAGATCGACGTCGCCGCGCCACGGGTCGTGGAGCAGGTGCTGCGGCTGGTCGAAGGCGGGCTGGACGAAGCGGCCTTCGCGGCGTGGCTACGGGCCAGCCGGCGCGGTTGATGCCGGGGAGGGCCGGCCGGACGGTGTGATCTGGCCATCCGGACAGAACGCTGTGTGACGCGCGCTCAGGCGCTGCCCTGCCTCGCATCGAGGGCCTGCCCGATGGCCTCGCAGGCCCGGTTGCCGGCCTCGGCACTATCCGCCATCACGACGACCTTGCGGCCGGCCCGCACGACCGCGGCGAGGCTGGCCAGGACGTGCTCGGGCAGGGGAGCGTCTGGGATCAGCCCTTCGGGCAGGAGCCAGAGGCGGTCCTCCTGCTCGATCGTGTTCCCCGGTTCGTCCAGGTTGTGCAGCACCGCCTGGAAGGCACGGTCCGTGATCAGGCCGAGCGAGAAGGCGGGACCACTGCCCAGGACCAGCCGGCCATCGCCGTCATAGACGGCACCGGCCGGAGCGCTCGTCTCACCGGCTACCGGCATGCGAAGCGCACGATGTGGCCGGAGATGGAGCCGTCGACGAGGGGAGACATCCTGCCGGGATTGGGGGCAGGGCACCTGGCCTCTTCCAGGGTGTCGCCCTCACCGAGGTAGCGGAGCAACCGCCGGCGGCAATCGGCCTCACGCCGGGCGAAGGACGTACCGGACGGGCCCTGGCGGCGCGTGGTGATCTCGACCAGGCCATCGTCGCGCCTGACTTTGCCGACCAGCTCGTAGCGCGCCCGGGGATCGGACGGAACGGCGATGGTCTGCGCCATGGCAGTGCCCGCCTGGGTGAGGAGCAGGCCAAGAGCGGTGATCCAGGCCTTCACGAGGATTGCTTCCGCAGGCGCACCCCGGCGCCTCCTCCGTTTTCCGGGATGAATTCCACTCCTGCCGCTTCCAGAGCGGCACGAAGAGCCTCCAGCGTCCGCGCGTACGGCCGGCGGACTTCGCGTTCGAAATCGGCGATGGTCTTGCGTGCTACCTTAGCCGCTGTCTCCAGCTGATCCTGCGACCAATTCAGCAGAGCACGAGCCGCACGGCACTGCGCGGGCGTGATTTCCAAAACGAATTACCTTACTCAAATTGAGTTGTTGTGTTGGGTGAGTAGGGTTACACATTACGTGTGAGGGACCACCCTCACAACATCAGAGCGACCGGACGAGAGGCTGGACCCCTCCCGCCCGGCCTGACCACAGCTGCTGAAGGGATCAGCCGGCCATGGCTAAGCATACCCGTATCACAGACCGCCACCGAAGCGGAGGAGGCCTCTCCCGCCGTGCGGCGCTCGCCGCACTGGCTGCCGGCAGCCTGACCCTTGCCGCCTTCCGCGGTGCCGTGTCGGAGACCAAGTCATCCGGCGATCCGGACAAGAATCTCCAACGTCTCCACGTCGAATGGCGAAATGCCTACGCCGCCCTGGGGGCGCTGCAGGCCAGGGCACGGACCCTTGCCGACGAGGACCGCCTCAAGCCCGAGCTCGATGCCGCCACCGACTGGCTCTCCGAGGTCGAGCAGACGCTGATCGCAACTCCGGCCCGGGGCCACGACGGCCTGCGGGCCAAGCTGCGGGTGGCGCAGCGGCTGGAGAACCGGGGGAACCTGCGGCCCCTGCCTGTGACTCCCCGGCACGGCGGCGAATACGTCGCCTGGTCCATCGTTCGCGACCTGCAGGCCTCATGGAACGCGGTCGGCGTCGACAGCTGAGGTCGTTCGGCTTCGACTCCCGGATCCTGGAGCCAGGTCTGGAATCCGTGAGCCGGAAGGGCAGCATGCCCATTCGCCCGGCCACTCATCATCGCCGGACGGTATCTCGCATCCGTGTGGCTGAGAGGGTCTCGGCCAGCCCGGCTTCCGGCAAGGCGGGCAACCGCATCCCCGAATACAAGGCTATAAGCTGGCAGGGGGACGAGCCGGTTGGCTCGTTCACCCGGTCCGCGACGATGAGGTTGCCAGCTTGTGTCCGAAGCCTGTCATGCCGCATGGCCTCTCCCTGGAAGCCGCCGACCTGATGCTACACGAGTTGATGAAGCTCCGTTCCCAGGTGCAGGCGATGACGGGTGTCCGGGAGGTGCCGGCACTCGACCCGATGTTCATCAATGCGATGACGATATGGGAGAACATGCTCGCCATCGCCCGGCGAACCTCCACGGTGTCATCATCCGGAATGGGTTCCGGGACGGGCACGGCTTCACCACCCGGGAAGGAAGCAGGTGACGAGACGATGAAGAAGTACAGCCACACCGCCCTGAAGGACGCGGTGAACGCCATTTCGAAGGAGGTCCGGGAAAAATCCTATGCGATGTTGCCGGCCGAGCATCAGGCCGCGGCCCGCCGCATCGAGGAACTCGCCGGGCACAACAACCGCGGCAACATCCCGGTCGACGTCCATCCGCAGCTCGTCGCGATGGCCGAGCACGAGCTGCGCCTTGCTGGCACCGATCCCACCGTCACGGCCCTGGTACGCCATGTCCTCCAGGATCTTCCCGGCGAGGCACGGGCCGATGGCAACATGTACCGGTGCATCGCGCCGTCGCACTGGCTGACGGAGGACTACCTGATCCCGCTTCTGGCGAAGCGCTACGCGGAACGGCGTGACCGGGTCATGGATGAGGCCCGCAAGATCCAGCGCGCGGAGCGGATCGGAGCCAAACATGCCACCACGATCAGGGAAGCGGGCGGAACCCTGACGTTCCAGCTCGGGAAACAGCGCCCCCTCTCCCGAGCCCAGGCCGAAAAGCTGGCCCGGATGCCAGCTCCCATGACGTACCGGAGCCAGGTCGATGCCTTCATACGGTCCTTCGAGCAAGCCATGCGGGAGAAGGTGCGCAACCAAGAATAATGCACCTGGAATGAACGGCGGTCAAAGGGCGGAATTGTCCATTTTCGTCCTGTGACCGTGAGGTGGCCGTGGCCGGACACTCACGGCCATGCAAACACACCCTTCCCACCCTCCTCCGGTCCCGGGCACTGCCCCGGACACATCTCATCCCGCGGCACGCCGGTTCCCGCCGCCGCGGCGTGGGCAGGTTGGGCGTCGCCTGCTCCGCCGCGGTGCCCTCTGATGAGCACCCCCGATCCCGGTGAGCGCCTGCTCACCCTGGCCGAGGTCACCGAGCGCCTGGGCATCTCGGCCCGCACGTTGCGGCGCTGGCGCCAGCACGGCCTGCTTCCCACTGTGCGTATCGCCGGCACCGTGCGGATCCGCCTCGCGGACCTCGAGCGCGCGCTGGCCGACAGCGCCGGCGACGACACCGGCTCTTCCGAGGGATCCGGAAATGACTGAGCCGGATCAACGCTCCGGCGGACGTCGTGCGCCCGTCGCCCCGCTAAATTTCGTATTCAGCTCTGCTACGGATGCACGAATGGCCGCTCCTGGCCGTCCTTGGCCAAACCGGGAAATCCGACCCATGCAAGACCACGATCCGCGCTCCGCCGGGATGCGGCCGGCCCCTCCGGCCCTCGTCTCCACGGTGCCCAGCTTCGCCGATGCCGCCGCGGCCGTGGCCGGCTGGGACGACCTGGCGGAGACGCGCCGCCGCGACCTCAGATCGGCCCTCGCGACCGCCGCGCGCCTGCTGGACCGCTCGCCGCCCGCGGTACCCTGTGATGTCGCCTGGCTGAACGACGCGCTGTTCCGAAAGCCTCCGGGTGCGCATCGCATGCGGACCGAGCGCTTCGGCAACATGGTGAGTGGATTGCGCGCGGTGCTGCGGCGGCTGGACCTGCATGCGCCGGACCTGCGCACCTTCGAGGGTGTGTCCCCGGCCTGGCAGGCCTTGCTCGGCCACGCCCGTCAGGGTGCGCAGGCTGCCTGCCTGCGGCACTTGGCAAGATACTGCGGCGAACGCGGGATCGGGCCGGAAGCGATGTCGGACGCCGTGCTGGCCGACTGGGCCATGGTCGACAGGAGGATTCGCCTGGGCGCGAAGGCTGCCGGGCGCCCGGTCGTCGTGGCGCGGGCCTGGAACAACGTCGTGGCCGCCTCCGGCATGCCGCTTCCTGTCCTCAAAGCCCCCCGCCGCCGCCAGCCCTACACCCTGCCGTTCACGGATTACCCCCAGAGTTTTCAGGACGACCTTCAGGACTTCAGCGCCACGCTGGCGCCGGCCGAGGGGGGCAATATCTGGCGCCGGTCACGTCTCCAAGGCAAGCGGCACCATGTGCTGCGCCCCCAGACCATCACGACACGGCTCTTCTCCATCCGGCAGGCCGCGGCCCTGCTGGTGCTGGGCGGCGTGCCGGCCGGGGAGATCCGCTCCCTGCGCGACCTGGTCTGGCCTCTCGAGCGGGTGGAACTCATCCTGGATGCCGTCATCGAGCGCTCCACCGAACGCAGGGGCGGACAGGTCTGGACCGTGGCCGTGGCCCTGCTGCGGGTGGCCAAGTACTGCGCCGAACGCAAGGACGATCCCTGGATGCCGAAACGCTCGCCACGATCAGGGAGTGGGTCGCCGACACGAAGCCGGACCCCAGGGCCGGCCTTCCCTTGCGGGTGCGCGAACGCATCCGGGCCCTGACCCAGCCGGCAGCCTATGCCGGGCTGCTGCACGAGCCGGCCAGGCTCATGCGGCTGGCGAAGGACCAGGACCTCACGCCCGTGGAGGCGGCCCGCCAGGCGCGGCTCGCGGCGATGCTGGAGATCCTGACCATCTGCCCGATGCGGTTGTCCAACCTGCTGGGGCTGCGTCTCGACCGGCACCTGCGATACCTTGGCCCCAAGGGACGCCGGCTGACCCACCTCGTGATCGCCGGCCACGAGGTCAAGAACGGCGAGCCCATCGAGTGGCCGGTGCCGGAGGAGTCCGCCAGGCTGATCGAGCGCTACATCCGCTCGTACCGGCCAGACCTGACGGATGAAGGCAATCCATACCTCTTCCCCGGCGCCGGCGCCGGCCCGATCAGCGCATCCTCCTTGTCCCATCACCTCAAGGCGCATCTCTGGGAGGTGATCGGTGTCGAGGTGAACCCGCACCTGATGCGCAGCTTCGCGGCCTGGCTGCACCTGCGGCATTATCCGGAGGCGATCGACGAGGTCAGGCGCATCCTCGGGCACCGCTCCATCGAAACGACGATGCGCCACTACATCCTGTTCGAGAAGGAGGCGGCGGCGCTCCGCTTCGGCAGGAGTGTGCTGCGGCTGCGCGAGGAGACGCGCGGCCTGGCCCTCGCCTCCCGCCTGGTCCGGCGTCCCGTCGCCAGGGCGGGGTGGGCCGGTGAGCGCCGATCCCAGGCGGCGCTGCCTGCGCCTGCACGAGTGGCCGGCGTCTCATCGCCGGATCTGGGAGGAGTTCCTGGCCAGCCGGGGCCGGCGGTCGCGCCGGCCGTGCAAGGCAAGGCACTGGGCGCTGGCCAGCATCACCAAGGCCGAGGAAGGCTGGGGCCGCTTCCTGGGCTTCCTGCTGTGGCACGGGCTGCCCGATCCGGACCTCCCGCCGGCGGCGCTGGTGACCGGAGAGAACGTCGGCCGGTTCTTCGATGAGCTCCGCGCGCTGGGAAACGCGGACCACACGGTGCTCGGCCGCCTGCAGGAGATCGAGATGGCGCTGCAGATCCTGGGCCCTGGCGGGACCACGCCTGGATCCGCTGTCCCGGCGGCACGCCGGTCCGCGACCTGCTGCCGATGCGCGTCCGCGACAAGCCGGCCCATCACAGCGCGGTGATGTTCCAATGGGCCTGGATCTCATGGAGGGATCGTCGAGACGCTCTCCGCGGCGCCGGCAGGTGCAGTTGCGCGACGGGCTGCTGATCGCCATCCTGGCGGCGCGCGGCTACCGCCTGCGCACGGTCACCGCCTTCCGGCTGGGCCAGCACCTGCGCCGGGATGACCGGCACTGGGAGGTCTGGCTGCGGCCCGAGGACACGAAGACCCGCTACGCCGAGAACTGCCCGCTGCCGGCCGTGCTCACGCCCTGGATCGACCGCTACGTCGCGCAGGAGCGGCTGGAGCTGCTGGTTGGACGCGCATCGGAGGCCTTCTGGATCAACTGGGGCGGCGAGCCGTTGGGAGCGCGCGGCCTGGAGAAGCGGATCCGCTGGCTGTCGGAGAAGCGCTTCGGGAAGGATGGGGTCTTCGGGCCGCACAGTTTCCGGCATGGGCTGATGACCTCGGCCGTGATGGATGCTCCGGACGATCCCCATCTCGGGCCCACGATCCTCTCGATCACCCTGCGGACAGGCCGCGGGCACTACGACCGCAGCAAGCGGCAGGTCGCGGCGCGGCGCTTTCACGATGCCTTGGCGCTTGAGCGTGCCCGAACCGCCCCCATGCTCCGCAAGCCATCCGGCGACGGCGACAAGGCGGGCATGATCCGAAGAGCCGCGCGCACGAGCGGCCTATGGAGAAGGAGCGCTCCGGATCGGGGACTTCCGGCTAGCCCCTCTTCCAGCGCTGTCCAGTGGGAACGCGAAAAGCCCCGGCCGTGATGGCCGGGGCCTGGTGTTCGCCGGGGCTGCCGGCGTCGAGGTGGTCCGTCCGCTGCCCCGTTGCCGCTCACCCTTCAGGCGAAGGCGATGCCGTAGTGGCCTGGATCGTCGGACATGAAGTCCGGGTCGGTCAGGGCGATGTGCTCCGGCTCTCGGAGAAGCCCAGCACCACGTCGCTGCGCGAGGCGCCGCCCTGCAGCTGGGCCACCCAGTGGTCCAGCCCGGCCGGCTCGGCGGCCCGGTGCAGCGTGTTCAGGTAGAGGTTGGATACGAACTGGCGGTCATTCAGGCGCCGTACTTCGCCTGGAACTCGGGGCTGCGGGTGAAGGCCGCGGCGACATCCCGCAGCGCGACGCCGCTGTCGAGCAGCGAGGCCTGGAACGCCAGTCCCGGGCGTCGGGCAGCCGCCCCAGCACCGTGTCGTAGAGCCGGGCGGCCTGCAGGGCGTGCTCGTCGACATCCCAGATGCCGTTCTGCCAGAGGCCGGCGGTGTTGGCCCTGTTCTCGGCGCTCTCCGAGAAGCCCTGCAGCACCTCGGCACGGCTGTGGCCGCTGTCCAGCTGCGACAGCCACCAGGCCTTGCCCGCCGCCTCGCCCTCGCGGCCCAGGACGTTCTGGTAGAGGCGGTCGACATACTGGCTGTCCGTCAGGCTGCCGTAGCGCGCGTTGAATTCGGGGCTGGCGAGGAAGCTCTGCGCGAGATCGAGCAGGCCGTGGCCTTCCCCGAGGCGGTCGATCCAGAAGTTCAGGCCCTGCTGCTCGGGATCGCGGTCGAGGGCCGCGTGGTAGAGCCGCACCACCTGTGCCGCCGGGTCGGCCTCGTTGAAGACAAGGCGCCCATCGGCCAGGCGGACCTCCTCGACCGAGCGCAGCGTGTCCGTCTGGCCGCCATGGGTGATGACGACGTCGCCCTCGGCGGAGCG
This sequence comes from Roseomonas sp. FDAARGOS_362, assembly GCF_002754815.1. Lineage (GTDB taxonomy): Bacteria > Pseudomonadota > Alphaproteobacteria > Acetobacterales > Acetobacteraceae > Roseomonas > Roseomonas mucosa. The sequence goes on from NZ_CP024584.1 coordinate 62,461, forward strand.
GGTCACGGCGAGGCCGCGGCGGCCTGTCGCGCCGTAGTCCAGCACGTCGAAGCCGGCCCGCCGTCGTAGATGTGGGAGCCGTCGACATGGTGCAGAACGTCGTTGCCGGCGGTGCCCGGCACGACCGGCGTATCGTCGTCGAGGATCGTCGCGGTGACTGCGGCGATGCCGATCCCGGTCAGGAAGCCCGGTGCGCCCGACGGGCTCCAGGTGTTGCTAATACGGACCACGAAGGTCTCGTTGCCCTCGAGGAGGCTGTCGCCGGCGATGGCGACCTCGAAGGTCTTATGGGTCTCGCCGTAATTGAAATAGACCCACTGCGTGGTGAAGCCGCCCACGATGTCACTGGATGAGGCCGAATGCGCGCCGGCCGAGGTGTCGGCCTCGATCACGATCGCTGCGGTGACCGGCCAGGAGGTGTTGCCCTCACGCACGATGTCGAAGGTGAGCTTGTGCGTGCCCTGGTCCGAGGCATCGCCCTCCCGCACGGCCGAGGCGCCGACAGCGGCGATGCTCATCGTATCGGTCGGATCGTTGTCCTGGATGACCACGCCGGCCGATCCTCCGCCATTCGTGCTGACGGTGGCATTGACCGGGTTGCGCAGCCACAGGCCGATCGCGCCGGGGACCTCCGGGACGTTGTCGTCGACGAGGCCCCAGCTCACCGCCTGGGACGTCTCGCCGGGGCGAAGGTCACCACCTTCGGGGCGAGGCCGCCGACGAAGTCGTCCGCTCCGGCGACATTGCGCGTGGTGACGGGGATGTAGAATTCCACGGTCACGGAACTCGTCAGCTCGGACGGCGTGCGGGTGACGATCGCGTTCAGGGCCGTATCGGCCCCCTCGGTCAGGGTCGACTTCGCGACGAAGAGGGAAACCGTGGCAGCGTTCCGGACACGTCTGGCAAATCCCCTCCAGGCCGGGGAAAGGCGGTAATCGTTAACCTTTGTCTCATCAAGGCAACGAGTGCGTTATTTCGATACGTTGGCGTCTCAGGATTTGTCCGCGGCGTGCCGTGTTCCCGGTTTGCCACAGGCCGCGGCTCCGGCCCGGTGACGCCGGAGCCGCCAGGCTCGGAAACGCGAAAAGCCCCCGGCCTTCGAGGCCGGGGCTTTGCGTTGCTGGCGAGTGCCAACGTCAGGACGGGCGTCCGCGGGCCGGGCCGGGATCGCTCGCGCCCGGCGAGTACCGCGCCCTGGAAGGCGCGGAACTGGTGGATGCGCGAGAAGCGCGCGAGATAGCCGCCATGGGTCATCTCGCGGTGGCAGGCCGGCAGACCAGCCAGCCATGCTCGGGCCGGTTCAGCCCGCGGTGGAAGGCATGGTCGAACTCGGTCGCCTCCAGCGGCATGCCCGCCTCGTCGAGGACGGGCTCGTGGCCGCAGCAGGGGCAGCGGCCCCGGTAGGCGCCCGGCGCAGGGCCGCGACGATGAGCTCGCGGCTGCGAACCGAGAAGTCCCGCCGTTTGCCCAGCAGGAGGTCCTGCGCGGACAGCTGGAGGAACATCAGATCGGCCATGTGGCGCTCGAGGACATCGAGGCGCCGTGCAGGCGCTCGAACTCCGCTGCGGCCGGAAGGGCCGCATCGCTGGCCTCCGCCACCGTGGGCAGAGCTGGCGGCGAAGAGCCGGAAGAGCCGGGCCGCCGGCGCGGGCCTCGTCGTCGGGAACGTCGGTGCTGAAGAGCATCGTGTGTCCTGGAGATGGTTTCGGCCTTGCTCAAGGGCCGCGACGGTCGGCTTGGGAGCTACCGAGACCGGCCAGGGACACGGGACGGGGAGAAGAGGGGGCGCGATGGTGTGGCGCCCCTCCCTCCCGCCGGTGATCACCGGAGATCCGCGAAGGTGGATCGGGAGAAGGCGTGGTGAAGCCGGGAGAAGGGAAGGAAAGCCGAAGGGGTCAGGAAGAGGATCCACCGCGCGCACGCGCGGGGCCGGCGCAAGGCCCCCGGGGGGCAGCGCCGGGCGGCCCATCCCGGTCATCGGGCTGCCACCGCTGGCAGGGCAGGAGGTTCGCAGAAGACGGCCGGCTCAGTGCCGGATGCGCGGTCCGGGACCGAAGCGCGGCCAGAAGGCGCGCGCATCGGTCCGCCAGGATGAGGGGATGGGGGAAGGTGGGTGAGGGCGACAGGCGCCCGGAAGGCGGAAAGCAACGAACAGGCTCCCGGCTTCACCGCAGCATAGATGGGGATTGGGATCCGCGTTTTCAATATGAAATCGGAATGAAAACCGGGAATTCTATCGCCCGTGTGCGGGTTGATGGCCCGGGCCACGCAGTAGCCTATTGCGATGCAGCAATAGACGGCCCACCTCGGTCTCGTAGCGGGCGTCAGGCGATGACGGTGCCCTCCCTCACCAGAGCCGGCGCCCCGCCCTCCCGGCGGGTCATGGCCGGGGCCGGCAGAGCGGGACGGGGCCCATGGCCTGCCCGCCTGCCGTGCCGGCCATGACGGAAGCTGCCCGTCAGCGCTTCGCGGGCGGCCGCTCTCCCTTTCCCTCCTTCCCCTGCGTCTCCTCCAGCAGCCCGGTGACCGGAACCTCCAGCGCCTGTGCCAGGCGTAGCAGCACCAGCAGGGTGGGGTTGCGCAGGCCGCGTTCGATGCCGCTCACATAGGTCCGGTCCAGCCCCACCCGGCCAGCGAAGTCCTCCTGGCTGAGACGAGGGCTACCCGCAGGGCGTTCACCCGCTCGCCCAGGACGACCCTCGGATCCTTCGCCCCGGCCGGCACCTCCGGTTCCGGCAGCGGCCGGCGCGGCCTGCGCGGGACGCGCGCCCGCTGTGGCTGCGCCTGTGCCGCTCCGGCCCTCCCGGGCCGCGTTTCGTCCGTTCCATCGCCGCAGGGAGACGTGCGACGGACCGAAGGTCCACGCATGGTGATTCCACGTCTTATCATCCCTATGACGATAGGCTACATGTGCCCTGCTCCAGCACGTCTCCCGGTCGTCACACCCATCATGCAGGACCACAGGACCCATGGACGAGGAACACAGCGGCGAGGTGCCGCGGCCCGGAGACGCAGCGCGCCGCCCCGGGCCCGAGCCGCGCAGCGTACCGGGCGTGCAGGTGCGCAAGCGCCACTACTTCGAGGTCGGGTTCCGCTACGACCCGGCCGTCATCGCGCTGTTCAAGCAGCGGGTCCGGAGCGCGCGCTGGAACCCGAAGGAGAAGATCTGGACGGTGGGCGAGGAGGACACGCTCAATCTCTTCGAGGCGCTGCCCGAGCTGGCGCGGCTGGTGATCGAGCGCCTGCCCGAGACGCGCACCGAGACGCCCGAGACCGTCACCTACCTGTTCCCGCAGGAGCAGCATCCCCAGGTGGGCGACCTGATCCAGTGGCCGGACCGGCCGGCCAACGAGGTGGCGGCGGAAGTGAGCCCGGGACCTGTGCTCAGTGACGACCTGCTGGACGAGCATGGGCCGCACCTGCGGGAATGGGAAGGCGCACCCGGCGTCTGGGTCAGCGTGCGCCTGGCCACCCACCAGGAGCGGGCCGACCGGACCTCGGTCTTCGTGGTCGGCTCCTGAGGCAGGAGGAGGGAGGGTGACCATGGCCGGGGAGCCCGACGCTTCCAGCCGGCCGCCCCGGCTGTGCCGGGACTGCCGGCACGCCCGGCTGGATCTGTGGACGCTGTGCGGCCTGCCGTCGCCGCGCAGCGCGCGCGAGGCCTGGCGGCTGGCCTGCTGCCTGCATCCCCGGGTCCAGCCCGCACCGCTGCCGCCGCTGGCCGATCATCTGGTCACCGGCGAGCCGGCGATGCCGGATCCGCTGGACTTCGTGCTGTGCGCCATCGAACGTGGCAACGAGCGTGAGGGCCATTGCGGCGCCTCGGGCAGGCTCTGGGAGGCGACTTGAACGGACCTGGATCCGGAGGGGCAGGGCAGGGTCTGCGCGAGCCCTCGTGGCTGGCGGAGATGTTCCTCGATCCCTGGATGGCGCTGCTGCGGCCCCGGGTGCCGGGGGAGCATCGCTTCCCGATGGTGCTGCTCAGCGCCACGCTGTGGCTGCTGGCCATCGGCACCGCGGCGCTGGCCTGGTGGCTGGCCTTCACGCTGGCGGACTTCGCCTTCCGGCCGGTGGAGCGGCTGGAGGGGGTGGTGCTCAGCCGGACCTGGCGGCCGGCCTCTTCCGGCATGACGGTGGCGCCGGTGATCTCGGCCAACGGCCAGGTCAGCACCGCGGTGGTGCCGGACCACGAGCCCGAGCGCTACGTGGTCTGCCTGCGCATCGATGGACAGGCGCCCTGCGTGCGGGTGCGGCCAGCGCGGTTCGAGGTGCTGCGGCCGGGCACGCCCGTGGCCGTGCTGGCGCGGCGCGGGCGGATCAGCGGTAGCCTGAGCGTCAGCGAGCTGCTGGAGGAGGATACGAGGCCGGCGCCGGGCGCTGACGGTCGCGCCGGCGCCGGGATCGTCATGCCCGGATCCAGATCAGGCGAAGACGAAGTCGCTGGCCTGGAGGTGTGTGACGTCCTGGACGGCGATGTATTCGTACTGGCCGCCGAGGTCGATCGAGCTGCCATGGACGGTCTGGCCGTTGCCGAGCACGACGTCGCCCGAGCGGATGGCCAGGTCGCCGATGCCGTGCACGCCCTGGCTGGCGAAGGCCGTCAGGTCGATGTGATCCTTGCCCTGCTCGAAGTCCATGATCTGGTTCTGCCGGGCGCCCGGGGTGAAGACGAAGGTGTCGTTGCCGCCGGTCGTGAAGCTCCCGGACCTGCTGCCGTCGCCCCAGATCAGGTTGTAGGAGCCGTTGCCCGCGACGATCACGTCGTCGCCGCCGCGCGCGAAGCCGCTCAGGGAACCGTCGCCCACGAGGATCTCGTAGGGGAGTTCGCCCCGCCGACGATGTGGTCGTTCCCGCCCCGCGCGAAGCCGGACAGGGCACCGTCGCCGTAGACGTACACCTCGGCCCAGCTGTCCGCGACCTGGATGTGATCATTCCCACCCCTGGCGAAGCCCGACAGGGTGGCGGCGTCGCCGAAGACCGACTTCCGCAGGGAGCCGGCCGTGATCATGTCGTCACCACCCACGGTGAAGCCGTCCATGGTGAAGGCGTCGCCGTAGACGGTGCCGCTCCCACCCAGGATCCGGTCGTCACCGCCGTGGGCGAAGCCATGCATCTCATAGGCGTCGCCGAAGGCCAGCGGGTTCGAGTGGCTGTCCCCGCTGCCGCCGACGATCAGGTCGTTGCCGCCCTGCGTGAAGTCCCGCATGACATAGGCATCGCCGTAGATCTGCTCGTTCAGGATGCCGGCGCTGCCGCGAGGATCGTGTCGTTGCCGCCGCGTGCGAAGCCACGCATCAGGTAGGCATCGCCATAGAGATAGTTGTAGACGGCCGTGTAGGAGTTCACGCCGTCGTCGCCCTGGATGAACTGGTCGCCGCCCACCTGATGACAGGACAGGCTGGTGCTGGTGTCGCCATAGATCGTCGCCACGGGAAAGCTCCTTCAGCCGCCCGAACGGGCTCAGGCGGCCAGGGAACTCCGCGACGTTCATGCGGATGGCGTCAATTCGATAGAGATATATCTAAATTGAGACTTTGGCGACGTGGCGGAGCGGTGTCACCCATTCGCATGAGCCCGTGCCAAAGGCAGGCTCCACACGCCCCGGCATAGCCTCAATCCGCCAGCATGTGCTGGAAGCCCGGACCATCCTGGCTTTGGTCCGGGAACAGGGAGATGGGCCACTTGAGGATCAGGTAGCCGCTGCGCTCCAGGTGCCGTATCAGCCAGGCGGCCATGAAGTCGGGATTGTCCCGGTGCTCAGTCGCCAGGGGCCGGCCGCGCTCGTCGCGCTGCAGGGCGTAACGCAATAACCGGGCGAGGTCGTCGGGCTTGGTCGGGGAAAGGGCGTCGCTCATGCGCGCAGGCTGGACCAAACGAGAACAATTCATGAACACGAAAGAGTCAGGGAATCTTCCGTCATGAGCGGCCTCAGTTCACGAGTACGCGTCCGTACGGCCGTGATCGCGCGGCATGACCATCCGCTTCGGTTCCCTGGCTCGTGCGGCACGAGCGCGACCCGGCCTGTCTCATCGACCGACCGGGCAGCGCCCTTGCCGTTGCGCAGCCGGTCGCGCAGCGTGGGGCCATGACGCAGACAGATCCCGGAGCGGATGCCGCCCTGCCGCCCATGGGCTCGGTGCTGGGGGTGGATGTGGGCTTCTCGCCGAAGCGTCGCAGCAGTGCCGTCTGCCGGCTCGACTGGGATCCAGGCGCGGTCACCTGGGATATTCGCCGCTTCCGTGCCATTCCGGCCGAGCAGGAGGCCACGATCCGCGGTGTTGCCGGCAAGGCCGGACTCCAGGCCGCGGCCTTCGACGGTCCGCTGCGGGCAGGCCTCGACGTGATCGGCCGCTATCGTGCCGCGGAGCGAATGCTGACGCGCCGCCTGGGTGCCAGGATCGGCAAACCCGGCCAGGCAAGTGCCCCGGTCGGCCAGGCTCTCAATACGGCGGCCAACGACTGCGTCCGCATCGTGCTGGGCGGATGCTCCGTCGAACCTGCAAGGCATGCGGTATGCATCCATGACAGGGCCGTGGTGGAGGCATTTCCCGGGGCCTTCCTGGGCGTCATGCTGGAGGATCCCGGCGAGGTGGCCGCCGTCCGTTCCGACCGCTCGGATGTCTTCTTTCGCCATCTGACGGCGAACGGCACCCTCGAGACACTGCTCGAACGCCTGCTGCCCGGGCGACGCCTAGATCTTCCGCTGGAGGGCGTGACGGACCACGACGACCGGGCCGCGCTGGTCTGCGCGCTGACCGCGCTCTGCGTGGCAGCCGCGGACTTCACGGCCGTGGGTGATGCCGATGGCTGGATCATTCTGCCACCGTGGCGCTTCGTGCGGCCATGGGCATGGAGTGACCTCGAGGCCAATGCTCGTGACGAGAGTCCCGGCTGTCTCTATCAAGGACCGGATCTCCAAACCCGGTACGATCATTCATGGAGTATCGCCTAGTGGCTGCTCTCAGTGAGTTGAACGATCCGGTGCCGGTGCTACAGGCGATCGAGGAACATGATCGTCTTGGCGAAGAGGCGTTTCTCGAAAAATACGGCTACGGGCCGGCACGATCCTATTGGTTGTTGCACGATGGTCGGCGCTACGCTTCCAAGGCGATCCTGGGCGTGGCGTTCGGCTACCGCTTTCCGGGCGCACGTCCGCTCAAGGCGTCGGAGTTCGCCGGTGGCGAGAGTACGGTGCGTCGGGCCCTGACCCGCCTGGGCTTCACGGTCGAGGTCGATGACAAGGCGGCAACTGCTGTCGTTCTCCCGGTGCTGGCCTCTGGCGACGCCGATACGACGGCCTTCGACCCCGAAGGGATGGTGGATGCCCGCGAGAAGATCCTGCGCGAGATCAGGGCTCGGCGAGGCCAGAAGGCCTTTCGCGATCATCTGCTTGAGGCGTATGGCGCGCGCTGTTCGATCAGTGGATGCAGCACATTGGATGTGTTGGAAGCGGCTCACATCCTGCCTTACCGGGGCGAGGCCACTAACCATCCTACCAACGGTCTGCTGCTTCGCGCGGACCTCCATACCTTGTTCGACTGCGGCCTTCTCGCGATTGACCCGGATACCCTGCAGGTGCTGGTTTCCGCGTCCATCATGGAGCCGACCTATCGCGAGATGCATGGTCGCAAGCTGAGGGAGGTTTCCGATGCCCGCCTGGCTCCAAGCCGGGCCGCGCTACGGCGGCATCGGGCAGGTAGCAGGGTCTGAATGACGTCTCAGGAAGGGGCGGCCTCGAAATCAGGATGCCAGATTCCTGTCGCGAGATCCTCGGCACAGTCATAGTGCCAGTTGGTCCGGCGGGTTGTCGGGTAGCGGGTCAGAGCACAACCACATGCAACCGGGGGATTGACCGAGTTGTACACTACGAGGCGTCGTCCCGCAGTACCCCTGGTCAGGCGCAGGAACAGGGGCAGGTAGTCCTTGCCACCCAGGAAGACGATATCTTCCTGGGTCCTCTCCAGAGCATTGAAGTCCGGGAATTTATCGCCGGCGCGCCGGCGCTTCCAGGGCTCGGCCGAGGTGCTGAAGGTGATATCGTAGTCTGGAAGCAGAAAATCGGCACGCACGAGTCCCCAGCCGGCAGACAGGATGAAAAGTCTTTCAATCCCCATTTTTTCCAGCAGGAGTGCATAGGCTTTCGGACGATAGAGCTTCCCAGCAATCCAGAGGCCTGGATCGGGTTCGCGGCCAGCATTCACGGCCATGACACGCTGACGCCATGTGATGCCCGTGATGTCCGACATATCGTCGGGATGAGCGTACAGGACGCCTTTCTCTGGAGGTGCTGCATCCGGACGAGCCACGAACATCACTCGATGACCGTTCATTGTATGGAGGGTGACTCCATTTGCCTGCTTGGATCCAGCGCACTGAATGACGCAAAGCATGCTCTGATGCTCCCAACCTATTTGCAGTGACCGTTCGCTGGTGGCCGATTGTTTGCTGACAAAAATCCAGTGTGCATGTAAAACAAGAAGAAATGCGTCCTGTAGAAAATTCTGAGATGCAAAGATTACGAGTGATCGTGAGGTGTCAATGAGATCCATGGCTGAAGATCGATTCTACTCACTATTTTATAAAGCAAAATCCTGATTGGGGTTGCGCCATTTCCTGCCGCGCTTGAAATATTCATAGACTTCAATCCCTCATCAATACGTTGGCCGACGAGTAGCCCGACGATGGACCGGTTTCCAGCGAAACGAAACAGGTCCGAGTTGCGTAGATAACGGCGAAGTTGGAATAAGCCATTTGGATCGAGATCTGCCTTCTTAAGTTCCATGATGAAAGCGTGCGTTTCGGTACCAATGACGAGATCAGGAATATCTCGGCCATCGCGGATTAGGCTGCCATTGCTTGGTCTCAGCCATATGGGATTTACGTTGATCTGCAGCACTTTACCAAAAATATCCGCATGATCGCCATTGTGGATTTGCTGTATGAGCTGATCCTGTAGGTCAGCTTCGGAAACAACACCGACATGGCGCAACCTGGATACACTGACAGGTTGCCTGCGTCGCCCCGATTCAACAAGACGAATGGTTTCATCATCAAGGGCATCCAGAAACACCGGCAAATCGGAACTTGACAGGAACAAGTTCTTGCCGCCAGATGTCTCCCAAATAAATGACAGCTTCAGGCGTTCCAGGACACCTCTATAGCCTTTCTCGATAGTCACCCTATCGACATTTGGGCGCCCGGAGAATTGATCGGCGACGAATATCCACCGTTCATCCGCCTGTCGGCTGAACCCAATATATTCAGCAGAATCACCGCTCGGATGGATGGGGGTGCCGGTTTTTTCTGCCCTGATGACACAAGGGAAACCCAAGTCGCGAGCGATTGTCGCTGTCCGCATAAGGTCTGCCGTCAAGGACCAGCGACGCGCCAGATAGCTTCGATTACCTTGCTGCACAACAACGCCGCCGGACTTCTCCTCCAGTGTGAATTCCGGAAAATGCAAAATCCTGCTCATTGCCCTGCCGCGTGAACGTGGCAGAGGGTATTCACCAGCCTGAGGTCCTCCACGGTGGCACAGGGCACTTCCAGCAGCCTGGGGCTGGCCAGCACCACGGCCAGGCAATGCGCCCGGGAGACGGCGACGTTCAGGCGCTCGCGGCTGAACAGGAAGGGGATGCCGCGCGGGATGTCGCCGGCGGCCGAGGTCGCCATGGACACCAGTACCACGGCCGCCTCCTGCCCCTGGAACCGGTCCACCGTGCCCACCCGCGCCTCGGGCGGTAGGGCGGCTCGCAGTGCGTTGACCTGCACGTTCCAGGGCGCCACCACCAGCACGTCCTCGACCGTGACCGGCCGCTCCCGGCCCTGCCGGTCGCGCCAGCACTGGCGCATCAGGTCGTGCCAGATGGCCGCCACCTCGGCCACCTCCTCGTCGGAGCGCTGCGAGCAGCCCTCGTGCGCGACCTCGCGGAACTTCAGCCCGTGCGGCACCAGCGCGGGGTGACAGCCGTCTCCGAGCAGCAACTCCTGCCTGTCGCAGGAGGCATGGGCCGTCAGGCTGCCGTCGTAGATGGCCTCCGACACCCAGGCACAGAGCGCGGGATGCATGCGATAGCTCTCGCCCAGGAAAAGGCCCCATTCCGGCGGTACCACGGCCGCGCCCTGCAGCAGGTACTCGAGCACGCTCAGGCCGCTCTCGCCCGGGTGGCTGCCCTGGATGGGCTGGCCGAGCTGCATCTGGTCGCCCACCAGCACGATGCTGCGCGCGGCCGTGCCCGTGGCCACGAGATTGGCCAGCGACACCTGCCCGGCCTCGTCCACGAACAGCAGGTCGACCAGCCCCTCGTTGTCCTCCCGGGCGAACAGCCAGGCGGTGCCGGCGATCAGCTGGAAGTCGGCCGGCACCGCGTTGTCGAAGATGTCGGTGATCATGGTGCCGGCCACGTGGTTCTCCGGACTGTCGGGATCCGACTTCTTGTAGCCGCGGATCGTGACCCCGGCCTCACGGGCCGCGGCCTCAACGCCGCGCAACAGGTTGACGATGGCCTTGTGCGACAGGGCGGAGACGCCCACCCGCAGGCCGCGCCCGATCGCATCCAGGATCATGCGGCTGGCGGTCCAGGTCTTGCCGGTGCCGGGTGGGCCCTGCACGAAGAGGTGGCTGTCCTTGAGATCGCGGCAGGCGGCCACGGCCGCCTCCAGCGTGGTCTCGCCCGGGCGGCGAACCGCCTCGCCCGGTACGCGCCCGATGAGGCGCGGCGCCTCGCGCCGCAGCAGTGCCTCCAGCGCCGGGAAGCGAGCTTCCCCAGCCGCCACACTGTCCGCGAAGCGGCGCACCGCCGCACGCAGCACCTTGTCGTCGAGCGGTCCGCCCGGTGCGACGGAGAGCCGGTCCGGCAGCGGCTCCTTGTTCCTGCCGCGCTTGAGGACGACGCGGCGGGCGTTCGCGTCCAACCTGTCGATGGCGAGCGGCTCCAGCGTCGCGGCGTCCATGGCCGGGCCCGGCCGCAGCTTGGTGTCCTGGCGCGGGAAACGGTATTCGCGTGCGATGGAGCGTGCGATCGGGAAGGGCTCGCCCATCGCTTCCAGGCCGCCGAGGCATTCGGCGTCCTCGATCAGCTCCTCGGTGTCACGGTTCTGCCGATCGAACATGGCCCACCAGCCAGGCTTCTGCTCACGGCGATGGAAGGCAGCGAGGTGGGCCACCAGTTCCCGGTAGGGCCGCTCCGCCTCGGGGGCACCCTCCACCAGCTGCGTGCGGATCGCCGCGGCATCGGCTTCCTCCGCCTCGCGCCGGGCCTTCCGCTCCGGGTCCTCCTCATCCCGGACCAACCCGGCCCAGGGAAGGCTTTCCGGCCGCAGGGTGAGCAGCCAGTCGCGCAACTCGCGGGTGGAGACACAGTCATCGCGGTTGTAGGCCTCGATGCCGTCCAGGATCCCCTGGTCACGAAGCTCCAGCCAGCGTTCGAAGGCCACGATGCTGTCCCCGGCCGTGCCGACCTCCCCATCCCGCGCCGGGCGGTAGAAGCGCTCCACGTTCTTGAGCGAGTAGCGCGGCTCGCTGATGCGCAGTGCCTCGCGCACGATCACATAGAGGTCCACGAAGCGCTGCCCGCGCAGAAGCGTGTCGAGTTCGGCCTCCCGGGTGGCGTGACGCTGCGCCAGCCGTTTGAGCGCTGTCGTCTCATAGTGGTTGTAGTGGTAGATGCGCGCGCCGGGGCTGGCTGCCATGGCCATCACGGCGTGGTCCATGAACTCCTCGAAGGCGCGTTTCTCCTCCGCCGCTTCGAGTGCCCAGAAGGCCCGGAAGCCCTCCGGTCCTTCGACGCCGAACAGGTATTCGAGCCCACCATCCGGATAGAGCGGGTCGCCCTCCATGTCGAAGAACAGGTCTTGCGGATCCGGCCGGGGCAAGCGGGCGAAGCCGCGGCCGGGCCCGGGATCGAGCAGCACGTGGCGGCGGGCCTCCGGATCCTCGCGCACCGCATCCTGCAGGGCTGCCTGTCCGCGCAGGCGCTCCAGTACCTCCGGCGCGATGCCCGGCACACGAATGCCTTCCGGCAGGGCCGCGAGTGCTGCCAGGGTGCTCACCCCGGCCTCCCGCAGGCTGGCGATCTGGGAGGAGCGGATGTTGGCCACCCGGTGCAGGTGGTCCGCCGCCTCCCACTCCGTGTCGCAGCGCTCCTGCCAGCCGCATTCGGAGCAGGCGGCACAGGGCTCGGGTGCGGTGGCGGAGCCGGGATCCTGGCCAGTGTGGGCCACGGCGGTCTCGAGCCGCCGCATGGCGTGGCGGACATAGTAGCGGTAGTCCCGGGCCTGCAGGGTGGCCATGGTGCCGTCGCCCAGCACCACCCGCAGCGCTGGCGGCTCGGTGCCCTGGGTGCGGGTCAGCAGATCGGCGTAAAGAGCGAGCTGGATGGCGAACTTGGCCTTGAGGCTGCGTGCCAGCTTGGTGTCATGCACCTCATAGGCCCAGGGCCCCAGCGCCGAGTGTCCGGCCACCTTGACCAGGAAGTCGGCGTAGCCGTGCCAGGCGCCGCCATCGGCAAGCACGCCCTGGAAGATCAGCTGGACGCCGCGGCGCATCGCCTCCTCGGTCAGACGCAGGCCTGGATCAAGGGCGCGGTCCCGCAGCCAGACCACCTCGCCGGTTGCCGCTGCCCTCAGTTCCTCGAAGTGCTGCCGCTCATGCTCGTCGCCGCGGCGTTGGACCAGGAGTTGTCCCTCGTCCCCAGCGGCTGGCTCGAGTGGCTCCCCCAGGATACTGCGGCGGAAATCGAGTGTGGTCGCGTGGCGGCAGCCGAGGAAGGTGTTCAGGTCGCTGGCCGAAAGCAGTACCTGTCCGCTGTTGAGTCGCATTCCCAGGCCGCACCACTGTTGTAGAATGCAACCTATGGTAAATTATATGTTGCAAAAATCAACATATTTACCAAAAATGATTTGAAGGCAGCGGGTACGGTTGGGATGGACGGCGGCGGGCAGAAGCTGGAGTGGTGCGTGAGGTGACGGGCAAGGGAAGATTCAGGGCTTACGCGGTGCAGGACTCCGAGCATGAGTGTGGGAGATCTGGCGGTGAAGGCTCTGCATGACCTGAACGAGACCCGAAACCGCCTCCTTGAGTTGCGGTACCATGCGGACAACCGGATCCGGAACCGGATTAGAATTATCCGCCGCACCGGGGATCGCTCAGGAGTGGACGTCCTCAGCATCGAACTGATCAAACTCGAGCGCGAGGAGGCGCTCGCCTTGCGGGGGGCTGGTCACAGCCCTCGCCAGGATCCACTGAATTCTGGCCGGATCTCCTCATGGAGGCTGGTCACAGCACGGGGGTCACTTCAAACTTAGCGGGCATAGGCTTCGAAATCGGCTAGATTCAGGTCTCGCAGCCGAATCTTACGACCAATCGAGAGTTTGCACCGATGCTTGCCAACCTTTGAATTCTTCGGATTAGGAGGACCGAGCAGTTGATGACTTGGCTGCAATGGAAGCGGGTTAACGCTGATAAGATTGCTCATCCTGTCGGTTATGAAGAAGCCTTCGTTGATAAGGTGCTAAGCCGGATTCCAAATCTCAATCCGAGCGACGTCATCCCGCAGTTCAGCTTTTTGGATAATAATGGCAGACAGCGCCGTGTCGACTTCATGATCAAGAATGAAGAGAAAGGGATTTGTCTACCAATTGAACTGGATGGACGTCGCAAAGATCAAACAGGCGAACTTTGGAATGATTTCCTGGAGCGCCAGAATGCACTCGTTCGCAGCTTTGGCATGGTCCTACGTTACTCCAATGCGAAGATGTTCAATAACCCTGAAGCGATTATTCGGGAGCTATCGGACCAGATATCTATCCAAGTGGCGACAAAGATAGCGGATGACCGGAAAAAGTCCGTGCTGGATAATTTCCTCTCCGACACAAAGATACTGGGTGTGCAGACCGTTCCAATTGCCTCATCGGCCCCTCCAGCGAAACTGACGCAGGGTACTCCGGGTAGTTCATTGGATAAGCATACTCAAAAGCGTTTGCTCGGTGCAGTAACGAAGCCGGACGCACCACAACCCAAGCAAACTTCGGTGACCTCTATTTCTTTGTGGATTAGTGCTTTGGGCATTGCCGTAGCCATCTTTGTCGCATTACTAGACAGCTATCCCAGGTCGCCAAAATTCAGTGCTAGTCAACAAAATTTGGTGAGGCCGGGATTACTTGGCAGCACTGCAGATGCAGCCGGTTCTACCAATCGCTCGGATGCCACTACGCTGCGTTCCGGATATATTCCTGAGGAATATATTGAGGCGATAGAGGCCTGGCGCTTCGTGGGAAACAACGAGGTCATATGTGACTTTGTTACTGATTTGAGAGAGACTGGTAATGGAATATTTATAAGCTTTGGCGGGATTTATCCAAATCAAACCTTTAGTGCGGTTATCTGGCGACGAAACGGTCTGATGATTGACAGATCCCAATTTACTAGAGGACAGCGGATTTGTATTGAGGGCCCCATTACGACCTATCGGGATAGGCCTCAAATTGAGGTCAGCAACGCAAGCCAAATCTACCTTGGAAAGACTGAACCACAACACAGAGTTCATTAGTTGGCCACACTACTTGACGCTGGTTCTGAACGACCTGTATTTGGCTTGAGCCCAGATATGTTGCCAAAGGTCTTGGGCGGCGCGTGGTTGTGTGAGGATCCAATGGCGGAGTATGTCGAGGCCGGTGCGGAACCAGGACTTTCGCCGCTAGCCATGACCTGCCGTTTCAATGTTGGTCCTGCCTTTGCTCCGTGATGCGCAGGCATGAGCCCATGCCAGAGCCAGCGTGACCATGGCGACAATGCAAGCAGACACTTTCCCCAAAAAGGGGATTAACTGGCTGCGCGATACTTTCCTTTGAAAGGCAACGCTTCCGTCTCGTCGGGCGCCATGAAGCTGGAAAACCCTCTTCGCGAGGTCAAGTCCAATGATGGTAACTTCATCCATGGACGCCTTCTCCCTTCCCGTGACGTTCTGACCACCATCACTCTGGCGTATCACGATGCCACCGGGAGCGGGCATCCACCCCATCAGTTCTCAGCGAAATTCAACAGGTGAAAGCCGTTGGTCACGACATATTCCTGTCGCTGTAGGGGTAGCATCGACAGGTGAAGGCGGACGATCATATCCCACTTATGCTCCTGGTATCCAGCTTGGCCATTCTCATCATCCGGAATGATTGATATGCCTGCTTCAAAATTCATTATGCGTAGATTTAAGTTAGGAAGCATGATTGCGAATTCGTTCTGCGAAATGCGAGCGCAATGGCAGTCGCCATTCCATAGATGGTTAACAATTCTAGCTCCGGCAGTATTTGGTCGGGTTTGAATAACTGCTTCAGGCTGCCGAGGAGGCGAGCGGGCGACGGTCTGCCGGCTGGATGGCTCCGCGAAGAGCGGCGAGGAGAGCCGTCAAAAGGGCCCTGAGGTGGGCGAGGATCTTGCGGATGTTGTGGCCGCAGCCGCAGAGGACGGCATAGAGGGCATCACCGGTCGTACCCTTGAGGGCGCAGCGGGCGAGGCGGCCGTCGGTCTTCATGTGGCCGATCTCGGGCTCGATGGCGCTGCGGCGGCGGAGCAGCCGGCGCAGGCGGGGCGTGAGGCCGCGGCTGGTGCCGCTGACGAGCACCCTGGTTGCTGTGACGCCATGGCCGCGGTAGCCGCGATCGACCACGGCAAGGCTGGGACGCTGGCCGGTGAGGGTCTCGACCTGCTGCAGGGCGTCGGCGAGGGTGTGGCCGTCGTAGGGGTTGCCGGGCTGGCTGCGCATGCCGACGACAAAGCCGCCCTCGATCGTGGTGGCGACGCTGACCTTGGCGCCGAACTCGTAGCGCACCCGCGCCTTGCCCTTGGCGATGCAGTCCACCGCCGGCTCGTGCAGGGCGTAGAGCTTGCGCGGGCTTTTCGGCGTCTGCCGCAGCAGGCGCGTGACGAGCGCCATCCTGTCGTTGATCCGATCCCGCAGTGGCCCGTCAGGGACGGCGCCGAGCTTGCGTTCAACATCGCGCAGGATGCGGCCGGTGTAGCCCTTGAGCGTGCGCAACGCCCGGCGCATGCGGCGGAACTGCCGGGCGTGGGCGTAGCGCCCCACCTGGCCGGCCAGGCGCGGCGCCAGGCGATTGTAGTTCTGGCGCAGGGCGATCCCGGCCTTGTGCGCCAACGTCACCAGCGAGCGGCGGGCCCGCTCATAGAGGCGGCTGTCGGTCGGATGGGCGATGGCTTTCTCCATCACCGTGGTGTCCAACGCGATCTCGGACAGGCTGCGCGGCGTCACGGCACCCGAGGCCCGACCCGCCTCGATGGTCTTGCTCAGCAGCCACTCCACGCCCTCCTCACCGATGCGGCCGCGCCAGCGGCTGAGAGAGGAGGGGTGAATGGGCGCACGGTGCTGGAAGAAGGTCTCACCCGTGAAGTGCTGGAAGTACGGGTTCTCCACCCAGCGCGCGAGCACCGCCTCGTCGGAGAGGCCATGGGCGTGCTGGAGGTACATCAGCCCGGCGACCAGGCGAGGATGGGTGGCCGGCCGTCCCTCAGCGGCGGGGAAGAAGCCGGCCCATTCCCGCTCGAACCAGGACCAGTCGATCAGCGCCGCCAGCCGCACCAGTTCGTGCCGCCCATCGATCATGTCGAGCAGTCGAGGACGCAGCAGATCGGCCTGTTCCGGCGGGCGCGGGCGGTGCTTCATGCCCGCAAGATTCGCAGGGTTTGTCGTCGAAAACAATCGAACCCTGCAAATCCAGGGCGCCCGATCCGGAAAATATTCCAACTAAATCAGCGCTCTATGAGATGTTCAAGACCGACTATTTGGTCTGGCCAACCTGATTCTGGCTGAAGTTTCAGCCCAAGATGTACGAAACACCTGTGCGCAGCATCACCTGGATGGCGTCGCGCCGTCGATCACGCGCCCGGCCCTGGAGCGGGATACCAGCCGCCTCTGCTTCGAGGGTTTCGCGGTGCTCTACAGCGGGGTCTCGCGCACGCCGCTGGCGGTGTCCGAGCACCTGACCCGCGATCGCATCCAGCAGGCGCGCCGGGTGCCGCGCGACGATGCCTTCCATGCGGAGGACCAGTTGCCTGCCGACCAGCGGGCGCGGCTGTCGGACTATGCACGCTCCGGCTTCGACCGCGGCCAGATAGCGCCCTCCGGCGACATGGCCACGCCCGGTTCGCAGCAGGAGAGCTTCTCACTTGCCAACATCGTGCCGCAGGCGCCGGAATCGAACCGCTGCCTCTGGGAGGGGGTCGAGAGCACGGTGCGTGACCTCGCCATGGAGGAGGGCGAGGTCTGGGTGGTGACCGGCCCCGTCTTCGAGGGCGAGAACCTGCGGCGCTTGAACCGGCGCGTGCTGGTGCCGACCTCGCTCTACAAGGCGGTCTACCTGCCGGGGCGGGGGGAGGCCGGGGCCTATCTGGCCCCGAACGGGCCGGGCCTGTCCTGGCGGGCCGTGTCGCTGGACGAGTTGCGCGATATCGCTGGGATCGACGCCTTCCCCTCCCTCGCCCCCGCGACCCGCGCCCGGGCCATGGCCCTGCCCGCGCCCAGGCCGCATAACATCCGCAGCAGCTGCGAGGGGCAGACCGGCGGTCAGGTGACCAGTAGTGCTGCGCGTCGGGATACGTCTGCGACATCTCTCGCTGGCCAAGGCATCATGGGCAGCCGCGTGACGCTGATCATCGCGGCGGTGGTGGCCGTGGTGATCATCCTGCTGTTGGTCCGCGTGTCGGGGCGCCGATGAAGGGAAGCGTCGCTACAATGTCTTGCGAAAAGACAGGTGTCTGGTTGTGAGACGTCCTTGGCGTTTTCGACGATGATGCTGGCCTCGGCCAGCGCCAGGCGGGCGACGAGGCCCTGGCGCACCGCCCCGGAAGCGGCCCCGGCGCGGGCGTCGAGGCGCGAGACGAGGTCCTCGGCCTGGCTCAGCGGGAGGAGCAGCCGGGCGGGATCGGGCGCGGCCGCCGGCGGGTGCGGGCCGGGCCGGCGCGTGGCCCAGGGCGGCACGGCATCGTCGGGATCGCCTTCGTCCTCATCCCAGCTTGCCATCCCAACCCCCGCCCGAAGCCACTGGAGGGCTTTGGTACCCTTTGCATATATGTGAATGATAGATAGGGAAAGCAGCGATTTAGAGTGTAATTTGAAATTCAAACCCGCTCTTCACTTGTGCTACTCCGCCACCCTGCCGAACACCCCTGGAGGCCGCGTCGCCCCCCCCGCAGCCAGCGCCCGTCCTTCCGTCCGCTAATCCCCCTTTTGGGACGGAATGCTTTGCGTCGCGCCCCGCCCCCGGCTAGCCTTGGCGCCATGAGCGACCCCGCCAAAGCTCCTGGCCCGCCCGCTTTCCCGGCCGCGGACGGCAGCCTGACCTTGCACACCACCCTGCTCGGCGACCTCGTGGTGCCGGGCGGTGCTTCGCGCGCGGCCGAACTCCGCGAACTCGCCGCCCAGGCCGCGGTCTACGCCACCCGCGCCCGCGGGCCCGGCACGCGTCGTGCCTACCGCTCCGCCTGGAGCGGCTACGAGCGCTGGTGCAGCTCGCTCGGCCGCGAGCCGCTCTCCGGCGATCCCGATACCCTCGCCCTCTATGCCACCGCCTGCGCCGGCCGTGGCCTCAGCCCGGCCAGCCTGCGCGTCCACCTCGCCGCCATCCAGGCCGCCCACCGCCTGGCCGGCATCGCACTCGATCCGCGCGAGCCGCGGCTGGCCATGGTGCTCGAGGGCATCACCCGCAGCCACGGCACCCGCCCCCGGCGCAGGGCCGCCGCGGCCGGCCCGGACGCCCTGCGGCTGATGCTGGCCGCGCGTCCGCCCAGCACCACCCCGCTCGGCGCCCGCGACCGGGCGCTGCTGCTGGTGGGCTTCGGGGCGGCGTTGCGGCGCAGCGAGCTGGTGGGTCTGGCGCTGGGGGATGTGGAGGTGGTACCGGGCCGGGGCCTGCGCGTGCTCATCCGCCGCTCCAAGACCGACCAGCGCGGCGCCGGGCAGGAGGTCGCCGTCTGGGCCAACCCGGCCGAGCCGGGCTGCTGCCCGCTGGCGGCCCTGGAAGCGTGGCTCGTCTTCCGGAAGCAGGCGCCCGACATCACCGGCGGGAAGTCGGATGTTGGGCTGCCGCTGTTCGTCGGTATGAGCAAGGCGGGGAAGCTCTCCACCACCGCGCTGTCGGACAAGGCGGTGTGGCGGCTGGTGAAGGGGGCGGCCGAGGTGGCAGGGCTCGAGGGGTGGGAGCGCTTCTCGGGGCACTCGCTGCGGGCGGGTCTGGCCACCGCCGCCGGCGAGCAGGGCGCCGACCTCGCCCAGGTCATGCGACAGACCCGCCACCGCTCCGCCGAGGTCGCTCTCGGCTACCTCAGGCCCGCAGACCTCTGGCGCAACAACCCCACGCGCGGGATCTGGAAGAACGTCGGGGAGGGCGAGAGCGGCTGACTGGCGCTCCCGGACGACGGTGCCCCGGGACAGGTAGGGGGTGCGACCCAGGCGAAGCTTGCTCCTGGCGATCCGGAAAAGATATACTGCCGGGATATACACGGAGGAGAGCATGCCCGCCCGCACGACCCTGTTCCTGTCCAACCGCTCCCAGGCCGTGCGCCTGCCCAAGGGCGTGGCCTTCGGCGAGGGGGTGCGCGAGGTGGTGATCCTGCGCGACGGCCCCCGCCGCGTCATCGCCCCGGCCGATGCACTGTGGGACGACTTCTTCGCGGGCCCTGGCCTGGACCTCGGCGAGCGGCGGCAGCCGGCGATGCAGGAACGCGAGGCGCTGTGACGCTGCGCTACCTGCTCGACACCAACCTGTGCATCCGGGTGCTGCGCGACCGTCCGGCCGGTCTGCGGGAGCGTTTCAACGCGGAGGCCGCGGCGCTCTGCACCTCGGACGTGGTGCTCTACGAGCTGCTCTACGGGGCGGAGCGCTCGGCCCGGCCCGCCGAGACGCGGCGCGAGGTGGAGCGCTTCGTGGCCAGGCTGAGCGTGCTGCCCTTCGACGATGACGCGGCGGCGCACACGGCCGAGATCCGGGCGAGCCTGGAGCGGCGAGGCGGGGTGATCGGTCCCTACGACCTGATGATCGCGGGCCAGGCGCGCAGCCGCGGGCTGGTGGTGGTGACGGGCAACCTGAGCGAGTTTGGCCGGGTGGAGGGGCTGCGCTGCGAGGACTGGCTGGCTGACGCATGACGACGCGATCCCTGGTAACCGCGAAGCTCCAGGAAGAAATCCGCTAGCATTCGCGAACAAGGCTGGTTGACGTGGTGCGAAAGCTCCCGTCCGATATTTTAGGCTGGGATAAGGTTAGAACAACTTGATCGTGGTAGGCCCCCTTATTGTACAGCGATTCGCGACCGCTTACGGCGGATGTCGAGGGCGAGTCAATCGAGCAAACCTTAGTCAGGCAATCTCATTTGAGTAACTTTACCCCCTACCATAGCCAGTATCTTGCGCACCGTCTCACACTTGAGGGTGCAACAGATGGAGCTTTCGCAAAGTCGCTCTCGACTGCTCGTGTAGACCTCAACCCGCATCAGGTTGATGCCGCCCTTTTTGCGCTGGCATCACCGATTTCAAAGGGGGTGATCCTTGCCGACGAGGTCGGCCTCGGTAAGACGATTGAGGCCAGTCTCGTCATCGCACAGCGCTGGGCGGAACACCGGCGGCGCATCCTGCTGATCGTTCCAGCGAGCTTGCGGAAGCAGTGGTCGCAGGAGCTGCAAGATAAGTTCTCCCTCCCCGCCGTCATCATCGAGGCTAAGTCCTACCGCGAGCACGTCAAGGCCGGATGGCGCGAGCCGCTGGCTGCTCCTGATCGGATCGTCATTACCTCCTATGAATTCGCAGCCCGGCGAGCGGACGACATCAAGCGGATCGGGTGGGACCTGATCGTCTTCGACGAGGCGCATCGGCTTCGGAACGTCTATCGAAAGGGCACGGCAGCCCGGGCCAAGGCGCTGCGTGATGCGGTGCGCGGGCAATTCAAGCTGCTGCTGACGGCGACTCCGCTCCAAAACTCCTTGATGGAGCTGTACGGCCTCGCCTCCATAATCGACGAACGCCTGTTCGGAGACGAGGCGAGCTTCCGCACCTTGTACGGCGGCGCTGCCCCTACCCCGGACAACCTGCTCATCCTTCGGCAGCGCTTACAACCAGTCTGCCATCGCACGCTCCGGCGAACGGTACAGGAAGCCGGCCTGATCAACTTCACCAAGCGCATCTCGGCAACCTTCCGATTTGAGCCGAGCGACGACGAGTTCCGGCTGTACATGGGGTTGTCCGCTTACTTGCAGCGGAAGGACACCATCGCGTTCGGCGGCCGTCCAAACCAGCTCGTCACCCTGATCGTGCGCAAGATTCTGGGCTCCTCCACCTTCGCGGTCGCGCAAACGCTGACCAAGATGGTCGAGCGGCTGGACCGGATCGAGCTGCCGACCCTCGATGATGTGGCCGATCTCGACAGTGCGGAGGAAGATGCCGAGGAGTGGGACGGTGATGATGCCGACGACAAGGCGGAAGCTCCGATCGACCCCGCAAAGCTGAAGGCAGAAATCGAAGAGCTGACCGGCTACCGCGACCTGGCCCTACGCATCCCCGTCAACGCCAAGGGCGAAAATCTGATTGCCAAGCTTCCGGAAATGCTGGCGCAGATCGTCGAGCGCGGCGGGCAGCGCAAGGCGGTAATCTTCACCGAATCCGTCCGCACCCAGGGCTATCTCGCCGAGCTGCTGGCGGCGCGCGGCTATGCCGGCCAGATCGCCTTGCTAAACGGCTCCAACAAGGATGCCGAGAGCCAGGCGATCTACGCGGACTGGTTGGCCCGGCATCAGGGCACAGACGCCGTCTCCGGTTCGCCCAGCTCGGACATGAAGGCGGCGATCGTTGAGGCCTTCCGGCACCGCAAGTGCATTCTGATCGCGACCGAGTCCGGGGCCGAGGGTATCAACCTGCAATTCTGCTCGCTGCTGGTGAACTTCGACCTCCCCTGGAATCCCCAGCGCGTCGAGCAGCGGATCGGCCGCTGCCATCGTTACGGCCAGAAGATCGACGTGACGGTCGTGAACTTCCTCAATCTGAAGAACCAAGCTGAGCAGCGCATCTTCCAGCTTCTCGATCAAAAGTTTCGCCTATTCGACGGCGTGTTCGGCGCCAGCGATGAGGTGCTCGGCGCGATCGAGAGCGGCGTGGATTTCGAGCGCAGGGTGTTGGAGATCGTCCAATCCGCCCGCTCGGAGACCGAGATCAACGAGGAGTTCGACCGGCTCCAGACAGACCTACAGTCCGACATCGACACGGCCGTGCTCGATGCCCGCAAACGGCTCCTCGATCGTGTGGATGAGGACGTGGTGCGGCGGTTGAGAACGCGAAAAGGGACGCTTGCCGATGTCATGGGGGCGTTCGAGCAACGCCTGTTGACAGTTGCTCGGGCCGAGCTGCCCGACGCACGCTTTCATCCTGATGCGCCCCGACGGTTCGACCACGACGACCGCACCTGGACGACGGAGTGGCCGCTCGCCGACGAGCAGAACTGGCAGTTTTTCCGGCTGGCCGAGGGCAACCTAGCTAGCCAGCTTGTGGAGGCCGCGCGGTCGCGCCGCCTGCCACTGGCAACCCTTCGCTTCGACACGCAGGCCTATACCGGCGGCCGGCTATCCGATGTGGAGGCGCTCCGCGGCCAGGCAGGATGGCTGCGGGTCATCCGGCTGACCGTGAAGGCTGCCGGCGAGACAGCCACGCATCTGCTGCTGGCGGCGATCACCGACGCCGGACACTCTCTTCCCGAGGCCACCCTGGACCGGTTGTTTCTCGTGCCCGGCACGACGCGCCTGGAGCTGGGGGCGGAACCTCCGGCGGAGGCGCTGGAGAAGGCGGCGGGTGCATTGCGGGAACAAAGGCTTCAGGAGGCCGAGGCCGCCAATGGTGCCTGGATGGAGCAGGAGACCGGCAAGCTCGACGCCTACGCCGAGGACATGGAGCGAGCGGCCGACGCCGAGATCAAGTCGCTGGAGGCCGAGGTCAAGGCGCGGCGCAAGGCACTTCGCACGGCCGGCTTGGCCGTCGCGGCCAAGGTTGAAGAGCAGCGGGCGATCAAGAAATTGGAGGGACGCAGGGATGAGCTGATGCTTGCCCGATTCGAGCGGAAGCGGGCATTGCAACGGGAGATTGAGGACATCCTCGACCAAGTGCAGGCGAGTTTAGCAATCGAGCCGACAAGCGAGCCGGTGTTTACGATCCGTTGGGAGGTCGCGTGAAGGTTGAAGTTTGGACCCAGCACCCGAAGCTTGCTGTATCGGCAAGCATTGGTGAGAGGCTAACTCGGTACATCGAGAGGCAGGGTTTTCTAACTCTTCGGGTTGCTGTCGCCTACGCGACTGTAGCGGGCTTGCGCCAATTACTCGGAACTCTGCCTGGAGCAACCGCTGGTGAAAGCTGGTGGATAATTGGTTTGGACGACGGCTACACCCAGCCAGGCGTGCTAGAGTACCTTTCTGGCCAGCCAAACATGCATCTTCGGGTAGCCTCGCATGTCGAGGCAGGGTTAAGATTCCACTCAAAGGTATATGCGTTTGGGAACGACGCCAAGCGTCCGATCAGCCTCGCCGTGGTCGGCTCTGCGAATATGACTGCAAGCGCCCTACGCGGAAATGGAGAAGCAGTGTCGGTCCTTGAAGCCCAAGGCACTCAGGATCGACAAGTTCTCGAGTGCCTGTGGTCTGAGCTCTGGGGTCAAGGCAGACCTCTCAGGTCGAATGAGCTTGCTGAATACAAGCTGCAACACGAGGCGGTTGCAAAAGCGCAGGCCAAGCTGGCTGCTCACTTACTAGCGTCACGCAGCAAGTTAAAGCGGGCCGAGGTGCTTACGTCCGACATAGCACAGATTGACCCGACTCTTGCCCAAACATGCTGGATTGAAGGTGGCAACATAACGCTCATGGGAAAGGAGCTTGAGTTTAAGGCTGAGCAAGCCCTGTTTTTTGGCCTTTCTCCGAGTGGGGGCGAATCACCCAAGACGTTCCGATTCCGAGTTTCAGATGGCCAAATCCTACCAATGACAATGAATTATCGTGAGAAGAACAGCATGTGGCGGCTACTACTCGATAACAAAATTCCGGAGGTTAGGGAGGGCCTACGGCCACGCGATCCGGGCACTGGTAAGTTGGGCCGTTCTCCTTACGTGGCTGTATTCAGAAAGTCTAAGCCTAGAGGTATCTTCGACCTAAGCTTTTTGAAGCTTGGAACAGCCGAGTTCTCGCGTCTTCGAGCTCAATCCGCCCGAACTGGCACTCTTGGGCATACCACAGCTCGCGAATACGGTTGGTGTTAATATGAGTGGCCGCCCTACTCGCCTAGAGCTGACCTGGATTGGCAAGGAAGTCCGGCCACGCCTCGAACCGCGTGTGCTGATTGAGGATGCCGAGCTAAGCGGCGGCAGTTTTGCACAAGCGGGTCAAAAGATTGGCAACAGCCTGATCCAGGGAGACAATCTCCTAGCCTTGAAGGCCTTGGAGGCAGAACTTCAAGGTCGGGTTAAATGCATATTTATTGATCCTCCTTACAACACGGGGTCTGCATTTGAGCATTACGATGACGGGATAGAGCATTCGCTTTGGCTGACAATGATGCGAGACCGTCTGGAGCTTCTGCACGGTCTGCTCACGGAAGACGGTTCTATCTGGATCACGGTGGACGATAACGAGGCTCACTATCTTAAAGTCCTATGCGATGAAGTGTTTGGGCGAGCCAATTTCGTCACAAACGTCGTCTGGCAGAAAAAATACACAGTTGCGAATGATGCGAAGTGGTTTAGCGATAATCATGACCACCTGCTAATCTACGCCAAGGATAAGCAGGTCTGGCGTCCTAATAAGCTGCCACGCTCCGAGGAGATGAACGCCCGTTATACTAATCCAGACGAGCATCCGAAGGGGCCGTGGAAAGCCACTCCCCTGCACGCCAAAAGCGGGAGTGAGAAGGCGAAGTCTTTCTCATACACGTTCCGCAATGGCTGCGTATGGTCGCCGCCACCAAGCACCTATCCGCGCTTTTCGGCTGAGACGTTGGCGCGGCTGGATGAGGGTGACGAGATTTGGTTCGGTCGCGATGGGTCATCGCAGCCTTCAAGGAAGACCTTCCTAAGCGAATTGACCAACGATGGCACCCCTCCGCTAACGGTCTGGCTCCAGGGAGAGGTTGGTCACAATCACGAGGCCCGTACGGAGGTCAAGGCGTTCAACTCCGACGACGTGTTCGCAACGCCGAAGCCGGAACGTCTGCTCTTCCGGGTACTGACGATCGCTACAAAACCCGGCGACCTTGTCCTAGACTCGTTTGCCGGCTCCGGCACGACTGGAGCAGTCGCCCACAAAATGGGCCGACGTTGGGTGATGATTGAACTCGGAGATCAATGCCGCACTCACATCATCCCACGCCTTAGAAGGGTGATCTCTGGTCAGGATAAGGGAGGTATAACTGAAGCTGTCGGCTGGGAAGGCGGGGGCAGTTTTCGCTATTTCCGCCTTGCGCCTTCGTTGCTCGAAAAGGATCGCTGGGGCAACTGGGTCATCGCTCGCAGCTACAACGCCGCGATGCTAGCCGAAGCCATGTGCAAGCACATGGGCTTCACCTACGCGCCGAGCCAGGACCCGGCGGAGTACTGGCGTCACGGCCACTCCAGCGAACAGGACTTCATTTTCGTCACCACAGCCAACGTCACGCACGACCAGCTTCGGGCTATCTCCGAAGATGTCGGACCGGAGCGGACGCTTCTGGTCTGCTGCAAGGCGTTCAACGCGCGCGCGGATGCCTTCGAGAACCTGACGGTGAAGAAGATACCGCAGGCAGTGCTCTCCCGCTGCGAATGGGGCCGCGACGACTACAGCCTCCGCATCACCGAGGCACCACGGCCGCCGGAGGATAACGCGGGTCCGGCGGCCCCACAGGCAGTCCCGGCTAAGCGTGGGCGGCGCGCTGCGGCCGCAAGCACGGAGCCCTCGCTCTTCTCGGCCATGGACGCGAAGGGAGCCGGCAAGTGACGGACGACAGGCTGCTGCGCCAGGTCAGCGCTAGACTTTCTCTGCGCCCGCCGCAGGAGCAGTCGCTCGGCATCCTCGCGGACGTGCTCGGCCGAACGACGCTGGCCAAGGATGCCGATCCGGCAGCGGCGCTCGCGGCTATCCAAGCCGCCTATCCGAGCGTGGCTGAGTTCGAGCGGGACTTTCCTTCGCTCTGCTTTGCGCTGGCAACCGGCGTGGGGAAGACACGTCTCATGGGGGCGTTCATCGCCTACCTGACCTTGTCCGGTCGGTCCCGGCACTTCTTCGTCCTCGCCCCAAACACGACTATCTACGAAAAGCTCGTGCAGGACTTCCAACCGACTGGCGCGAAATACGTGTTCAAAGGCATCGCCGAGTTCGCAGCGATGCCGCCTGTCCTGGTGACGGGCGAGACGTGGGACCAGGGCCGCGGTATCCGCGGCGCGGGCGGCGACCTGTTCGGTGGCGCGGCAATCATCAACATCTTCAACGTCGATAAAATCAACCGGGACGTGGGGCGGATCAGAAAGCTGCACGAGTATATTGGCGAGAGCTACTTCGAATATCTCGCCGGCCTCCCCGACTTGGTGCTGCTGATGGATGAGGCGCACCGTTACCGTGCCAGGGCCGGCATGCGCGCCGTCGCCGAACTGCGCCCCGTGCTGGGCCTGGAACTGACGGCCACGCCCAAGAGCGTGGGCGCCGGGTCGCAGGAGTTCCGTAACGTCATCTTCCGCTACGGCTTGGCCGAGGCGATGGAGGACGGCTTCATCAAGGAGCCGGCCGTCGCCACGCGCAAGGATTTCGACCCGTCTTCCGTCACCGCCGCCGAGCTGGAGCGCATCAAGCTGGAGGACGGCATCCACGCCCATGAGAACGTGAAGGTGGAGCTGGACCTCTACGCCCGCCAATCCGGCAGGCCATTGGTCCATCCATTCATGCTGGTCGTCGCTCAGGAGACGGCCCATGCCGGTGAGCTGCGGCGGATGATTGAGGCCGAGGACTTCTTCGGCGGCCGCTACCAGGGCCACGTGATTGAGGTCCATTCCGCGCTTCGCGGCGAGGAGAACGACAACTCCATAGCGCGGCTAGTCTCCGTGGAGACGGACAGCGCCACGGAGATCGTGATCCACGTCAACAAGCTGAAGGAAGGCTGGGACGTCACCAATCTCTACACGATCGTGCCGCTCCGGGCCTCGGCCTCGGATATCCTGACCGAGCAGACGCTCGGCCGGGGATTACGCCTGCCTTACGGGACGCGCACGGGTGTGGACGCGGTCGATACCCTGACCATCATTGCCCATGACCGCTTCGACGAGGTGATTCAGCGGGCGCGGGAGCCCGGCTCGCTGGTCCACAAGCAGGTGCTGATCGGCCCGGGCGGGGATATCCCGGCAGGAGGCGCGGAGGTTTTGCAGGCGCCGTCCTATCTGGAGGCCGCCATCACTGGCCGGGCCGGCGGCATGTCTGAGGAACAGGCCCCTGCCCCGCTCTTTGCCGGTCCGGCTGCCCAGACCGCCGCGACGGTGACGCTCGCCGTCATCCGGCAAATGGAGCGCGAGCTGCCCAACCTTGGGGCGCTAAATACCCAGGAGGTCCAGGCCCGGATTTCTGCCCGCGTGAGCGCCATAACGCGGCCTGCACAAGGCGAGCTGACGGGTATTGCGCCTGCGCCCGACGTGGCCAGCATCGTCGCTGCCGTCGCTGCCCACGTGGCCGAGCAGACGATCGAAATCCCCGAGATCGTCGTCCTGCCGACGAGTGACGTGACATTCCGGTTCGAGGATTTTGACTTGGACGGCCTGGAACGCCTGAATTACCAGCCGCTCGCGAGTGAGATCACGCTGCATGAGCTGCGGACAGAGCGCAGGCGCTCGATCGCCGTGGTAATGGCCGAACGTCGCCAGGAGCGGCCGGAGGACTATCTTGTCAGCCACCTGATCGACGAAGACGCCATCGACTACGACACCACGGCCGACCTGCTCTACAAGCTGGCCGGCCAGGTCGTGGGCCGGTTGCGTGCCTACCTGTCAGAGGAGGAGGACGTGGAAAACGTGCTCCTTGCCCACGGTAAGCCGCTTGCCGAGTTCATCTTCCGGCAGATGATGCAGCACTACGTCGAGACGCCTACCCGCTACATCGGCCGGGTCTCGCGCGGCTTCCAGCTCCTCCAACCTGTCAATTTCAAGGTGAGCGACATGAAGACGGTGCGGGACTTCCGCCGCCCTGTCATGCCGCTCGCGGATACTAGGCGCCAGGTGTTCGGCGGCTTCAGCAAGTGCGTGTTTCCTTATCAGGCGTTCCAGTCCGACGATGAGCGGCGGTTTTCTATGCTCATCGACCTGCACGAAACTGGCGTGTTGCGCTGGGTAAAGCCGGGCGCAGGCCAGTTCCGGATCGAGTATCGCCGAGGCCAATCCTACGAGCCGGATTTTGTCGTGGAGACCACGATCGAGAAGTTGATCGTTGAAATCAAGGCTAGACGCGACCTGGAGACCGAGGCCGTGCAGGCAAAGAGCAAGGCGGTCGCCACCTGGATTGGCTACGCAAACCGCCA
Source organism: Roseomonas sp. FDAARGOS_362 (assembly GCF_002754815.1). Taxonomy (GTDB): domain Bacteria; phylum Pseudomonadota; class Alphaproteobacteria; order Acetobacterales; family Acetobacteraceae; genus Roseomonas; species Roseomonas mucosa. The sequence goes on from NZ_CP024584.1 coordinate 91,011, forward strand.
CGCGGTCGCGAATGGCGGGAAACCTTGGAGGTATCTGCTTGTGCCTCACGATCGAATGACCGAGAGCGCCAGCCTCTCAGGACTGTCCAGCTCGTTCACCATTCCAGCAACTAAGCTGGATGAGAGTGACATGGTTCCGGATGGCCCTGGAGGGGCAATGTGCACCTGACAGTCCGGTCTGAGGACGACATCAAGCGCTACCTCGGGCAGGTGCGCGAGGCGGCCGTGCATGCTCGAGCCTGGGTCGCTGCGCAGGCCGGCGACCCGCTGGACATGCTCCGCCGCATGAAGTTCGAGCCGGTTGGCCGCCATCCGATTGACGGGCGGCCGTTGAACCTAGGGCGTCTCTGCAAAGGCTACAGCCACAGTAGCAGCATGCCGAGGTGAACCATGGCGAGGTAGTTGACGGCGCGCTTCTCGTAGCGTGTGGCGATGCGGCGGAACTGCTTGAGGCGGTTGATCAGGCGCTCGACGAGATTGCGCCGTCGGTAAGCCGCACGGTCGAAGCGGGGCTGGCGGCGCTGGTTGCTTTTGCTCGGGATGACAGGCCGAATGTGCCGACCCCGCAGGCGGTCGCGGGCGGTCGGGCTGCTGTAGCCCTTGTCGCCGGCAACTCGTCGCGGCCGCAGACGGGGGCGGCCCCGTCCAGGGCGACGGATCGCACCCCCATCCAAGAGTGCCTCAAGGGCGATCTGCTCGTGCCGCTCGCCGCCGGTCAGCACGGCCGTGATCGGACGGCCATTCCCCTCAGCACGCAGGTGCAGCTTGGTGGAGAAGCCGCCCTGGCTGCGGCCCAGTGCCTCCCTGGCCTGGGCCACGCCCCCCGATAGCGCCGTCTCGGCGGGCGCCGGCGGCGTGCTGATGCGCCCGGATAATGGTCGCATCCACGAAGTGCAGATCCCAGTCCACCTCGCCCCGCGCGTCGGCCTCTGCCTGCAACGCCGACAGGATCCGGTCCCAGAGCCCTGAGGCACGCCAGCGATAGAAACGGCTCGACACCGTCCCAGCTGGGCCATAGTGCCGCGGCAGGTCATGCCAGGGCGCGCCCGTGCGCAGGACCCACAAGATGCCATTCAGGATGCGCCGATGCGGCGCGTTCGGTCGCCCCGTTTGGGGCTTCTCAGGCGGCAGGTGCGGCTCCAGCCGCCGCCACTGCGCCTCCGTCAAATCACCTCGTCTCACCCCATCTATATGGGGTCACAGATCCGAAACGTCCTCCGTTTGCAGAGACGCCCTAGTCGAGCAGCTCAACCAGACCTGGACCTTCGCCGTCGCGCTCGCCGCCGCCCGCCAGCTCCTGGCACTGCATCCCGAGGCCGGCGGCTACCGGCTCGCCCCGGGCGCCCATGCCTCCATCCCGCTCGACATCATGAGCGAGGCCGACGGCCTGGTCGGCGCCGAGACCTTCGCAGCGGTGGATCCCGCGAACAACCGCAAGCTCGCCGGCGACCTAGCCAAGATGGCGGCGCGGCCCGAGCTGCACCGGTACGTGTTCTTCATGTCGCCCCGCTTTCCTGGGGAGCAGCGCCTGACGCGCTTTGAGCGCGATGGCGTGCAGGTGTGGTCCGTCGATGTCTGAGAACCCGCTTCATAACGGCTGAGGCGGGGTGAGCGGCGGGGGTTCTGCGCGTTCGGAGGGTGTCTGTGTGTCCTTCGAGGTGGCCCATGTGGACCCCTGCCGCCCGCGCGCAGCTTGCGCGCGGCTCCCAGCCTTATGCAACGTGCCTGACCGATGCCGAGTGGGCCCTGGTCGAGCCCTTCTTGCCAAGCCCTGCAAGGACCGGACGACCCCGGTCCTGGCCGATGCGGCGGGTGGTCGATGCGATCCTCTACGTGCTCCGTACCGGCTGCGCCTGGGCGCATCTGCCCCGCGACTTCCCGCCGCCCGGGACCGTGCACCGTTGGTTCCTGCGCCTCTCGCGTAAGCGAGGCCTACGGACCCTTGTTGGGTGCGGTATGGGTCAGACGGTTTTCGCGTCGGCCCAGTGCCACGGCATGAGTTCATCGAGGCGGTTGTTAGGCCAGCCGTGGACGAGGCGGGTGAGCAGGTCAGCAAGGTAGCGCTGCGGGTCGACGCCGTTGAGCTTGCAGGTCTCGACCAGGGAGGCGAGGTCGGCCCAGCGGCGGCCCCCATCATCTCCGCTGGCAAACAGGGCGTTCTTTCGGCTCAGGCAGAGAGGCCGGATGGCGCGCTCGACGGTGTTGTTGTCGAGCTCGATGCGGCCGTCATCCAGGAACCGTTCCAGGCCGAGGCGGTGATTCAGGGCATAGCGGATTACCCCTGCCGTCGGACTACCACCTGGGAGGCGCGCCAGCTGCTGCTCGAGCCAGGTGAACAGGTCCTCGACCAGGGGTCGGCTCCTGGCCTGCCGGACGACACGGCGCTCGTCGGGCGGCTTGCCCCTGACCTCTGCCTCGACGGCGTAGAGGGCGGCGATACGGACCAACGCCTCGGTGGCAATCGGCGCTGTTTTCTTCCGGGCCAGGTCATAAAATTCACGACGGGCATGGCTCCAGCAGAACGCCAGTGTCACGCCGGGGCCGCCCCCCTCCGGCGCGGCCAGGCCCTTGTAGGCGGCGTAGCCGTCGCACTGGAGGATGCCCGTGTAGCCGGCCAGCAGTGCCCGGGCATGCTCCGCCCCACGGCCGGGGGCGTAGCGGAACACCGCCGCGGGCGGGTCGGTGCCACCCCAGGGCCGGTCGTCGCGCGCGATCACCCAGGCAAAGCCCGTCTTGGTCTGTCCCCGGCCCGGGTCCAGCACCGGCATGGTGGTCTCATCGGCAAATAGCCGGACCGAGGCGAGCAGGAGCTCGCGCATCCGCGCCACCACCGGGGCGATCTCGGCGGCGGCCATGCCCACCCAGGAGGCCAGTACCTCGCGGCCGATGGTGAGGCCCTGGCGCGCCAGGATCTGCGCCTGGCGGTACAGCGGCAGGTGGTCGGCGTAGCGCGACACCAGCACATGGGCGACGGTGGCCTCGGTCGGCATGCCGCCCTCGATCAGACGGGCCGGTGCGGGTGCCTGCAGCACAACGCCCGCGCAGGCGCGGCAGGCCAGCTTCGGGCGCTTGGTCACCAAGACCCGGAACTGAGCCGGGATCACGTCCAACCGCTCCGAGGTGTCGGCGCCGATCTCGACCAGGGCGCCCTGGCAGCACGGGCAGGCGGTGCTCTCGGGCATCAGCACCACCTCCACCCGGGGCAGGTGTGCCGGTAGTCGGCCACGGCCCGCCCGGCGCTGGGCGGTGTTCGTCTTGCGCAGCTCGGGCGAGCACTTCTCCGCCTCAGCCTCGTTGCCGGCTAGGCTCGCCTCGACCTCCTCAAAGGCGAACTGCAACTGGTCCTCGGGCAGACGCTCCGAGCGTCGCCCGAACTGCATGCGCTGCAGCTTGCCCAGCAGGTGTCGCAGCCGCTCGTTGCGCGCCGCCAGCGCGTCGCGCTCGGCTACCGCGTCGTCCCGTTCCGCCCAGGCCGCCAGCAGCATCGCGCGCAGCGCCGCGGGATCCTCCGGCAGGGTCGGTGTGTCGTCAGCAGCGGCGCGCATCGTGGTACCGATGCTACGCAGGCACGCTCGGCGTGGGAATCCGTTTCGTGCTCTGGACCCGCGTCCAATCGATCCCCGCAAACAGCGCGGCGAACTCCACCTGCGTCAGCCGCAGCGCGCCGTCCACCACCGGCGGCCAGCGGAACGTGTTGGCCTCCAACTGCTTCCAGATCAGCACCAGGCCGCTGCCATCCCACACCACGATCTTGACCCGGTCAGCGCGCTTCGAGCGGAACACCAGCACCACGCCGGAGAACGGATCCTCGCTCAGCACCTCCGCCGCCAGCGCGGCCAGCGAATGCGCGCCCTTGCGAAAGTCGACGGGCTGGCTCGCCAGCAGGATCCGCGCCCCCGCAGGCAGTGTGATCACGTCGCGGACGCCCGGATGGCCCGCAACAGCGTCGTCAACAGGTCCGCGTCGGTGCCCGGTGGGACACGCAGCACAGCGCCAGCCACCTTGACCTCGATGACAGGACCCGGCGCGACCCACGAGGGCGCCCGTTCCGGTGTGGCCGCCGGAGCCGCCGACACGATGGGCACGAAGTCCATCGCTGCTCTGGCTTCACCGGCCACCCCAAGCCGCATCTTGCGACGCCAGCCAAACACCTGCTGCGGGCAGACCTGCCAGCGGCGCGCCACCTCGGTGACCACCGCGCCAGGCTGCAGCGTCTCCGAGACAATCCGCGCCTTGTCGTCGTCAGACCAGATCCGCCGCCGGCCAGGTCCCGTCAGAACCTCGATCCGGCGGTACCCGCCACCCTTCGCGTCGTCCCTAACGTCGTCCATACCGATAGCTCGAAGCCCTCCGCCCCAAGCCGATCCAGCACAATCAGGACCTACTCCGGAAGACGGGCCTCAAAGCTGCGCTTACCCTCTCGCGCCGGGGCACCTTCGAGCGACTGGCGCACGCCCTCATCATGGCCGACCGCGAGCGGGTCGGCCGAGAGGCCTCACCGACAGCGGCGGTGCTGGACGCCCAATCCGTCCGCTCGGGCGGTGTCGGCGTGAAAGGTGTCCGCGGCTACGATGCCGGGATGCTCTGTTGAAAGGCTCATGCGGCTTCGGCGAGGAGCATGAGGTTGTGGGTCAGGACACGCAGGATGAGTTCGCGTCGCTGAGCCTGATGTCCTCGGGCGGTGAGTGCGGAGCCGAGGCGACGTTTGTGTTGGCTGAAGCCACTCTCGATGTGCCAGCGCTGGTGGTAGAGCACGCGAGGAAAGCGTTGCCGGAGGGCTCGCCTGTGGGGCGTCTTCGGCCAGCGCCGGCCGGTGTTGCGGCGGTTCAGGGCGATGACGCTCCGGCTGATGCCGAGTTCCTCGCGGCAGAGGCGGTGGTTGTGCTCGGCATCGTAGCCGGCATCGGCCAGCACCGTGCCAAAGGTCATGATGCTCGCGGCCTGTCGCATGGCGGGGGCGAAGTCCGGCGAGTCCTGGCTCGGGCCGATGCCTGTCACGGCGCCAACGATCAGGTGCGAGTGGATGTGGAGCACCGCGGTCAGCTTGGGCCAGGCACGCTGTCGATGACCCAAGCCTTTGCCCTCGCCGCGACGCTTGCCGAAGTGCTCGCTGACATGGCGCGTTTCCAGCCCCGTGGCGTCGACCGCCGCCAACGGAGAGGCGTCGATCAGGCCGGCAGCCCGGGCCCGCCCGAGGATGACCACCTGGGCGTGGTGGAAGACCCCCCTTTTTCTGCCTCCGGCAGAAGGCGGCGCGCTGCGTAGGCCAGGGTGGAATAGTGCGGCACCTTCCGCAGCCCGAGAGCCTTTCGGAGCTCCCCCCATTCGGCCACCAGGGTAACGAGGCCCCGGTAGTCAGTCCGCAGGAACTGGCGCAGCGTTAGCAAGGCGAAGAGCTGGGCCTGGGTGAAGTCGTGCCGCGAGGTCCGGCTGCCGTAGGCCGGGAAGGTTCGGCGCCCAGCGGCCAAGGCCTCGCGTGCCACCCGTACCGCCGACTTCGTCATGCTGCGCATCGAGAACCTCGCATCCAGAACTCGACCCTCCCAGCGCTGCCCTCAATCAGAAGGTTTCAACAGAGCAAAACAGGGTCTAAGCTCGACTTTGGCCATCACGCGGCGTGGCTGGCCTTGCCCCACTTTCACGGACACTGTTACGCGGCTGATGCCGCTGTTTGGAATGTCGCTGCCTTCTGCTCGGGGGTGAGATAGCCGAGCGCCGAATGCAGGCGGCGTCGATTGTAGAAGCCCTCCAGATACTGGAACACGTCGGCCCTGGCCTCGTCGCGAGTGAGGTAGTCGCGCTGCTCGACGAGTTCGCCCTTCAGGGTGGCATAGAAGCTCTCCATCGGCGCGTTGTCCCAGCAGTTCCCCTTGCGGCTCATCGAGCAGAGCATGCCGTGCTCGGCGAGCCGGCGGCGATAGCCATGGGCGGCATATTGCACGCCGCGATCCGCATGGTGCAGGAGGCCAGGGGCGGGCCGTCGGCAGGCGATCGCCATGTCGAGTGCGGCCAGGGCGAGTTCGTGGCCGAGGTGGTCCGCCATGGCCCAGCCGACCACGCGGCGCGTGCACAGGTCCAGCACCACGGCCAAGTACAGCCAGCCCTCGGCGGTCCACAGATAGGTCAGATCGGCCAGCCAGACCCGGTCGGGCGCGGCGGCCGTGAAGTCGCGATCGAGCAGGTTGGGGGCGACCGGGAAGGCATGCCGGCTGTCGGTGGTGCACCGGAACCGGCGACCACGCCGTGCCGACAGCCCCATGCCGCGCATCAGCCGCGCCACCCGCTTGCGGCCAACCCGCCGTCCTTGGGCGCGCAGCGCGGCATGCACGCGCGGGCTGCCGTAGCGGCCACGGCTGTCGGCGTGCGTGGCCCGGATCTCGGCTGCGAGGACCCGGTCGGCCGCCGCCTGCCTGCTCTCCGGCCGGCGAGCCCAGTCGTAGTAGCCGCTGCGGCTCACGCCCAGCACCTCGCACAGGATGGCAACCGGAAAGACGGCGACGTGATCGCGAATGAAGCCATAGCTCACCTCCGGTCCGTCGCCTGGCCGAAGATGAGCGCCGCTCGCTTTAAGATGTCGCGCTCCATGCGCAACCGCTCGACCTCGCGCCGCAGCCGCCCGATCTCGGCCTGGACTTGTCCTGGGAAAGTGGAGAGCGGCTGTTGAACTATGTCGCCGCCTCGAAGGCACAAGGGCTCTGGTAACCAAGCGCTGAGTGCCGTCGCCGCGAATTGTAGAAGCCGTCGATATAGCGGCCAAGTGCCCGTTCAGCGTGCTGGCGTGACAGGAAGACAGTTCGCCAGACCAGCTCCACCTTCAGGGTCTTGAACACGGTTTCGACCATCGCGTTATCGAAGCAGTTTCCCCTGCCGCTCATCGAGCTGGCGATGCCTGCATCGCACAGCATCTGCTGGTACGCGCCAGAGCAATATTGGCTGCCCCGATCAGAATGCTGCACCAGGCCCGGCGGCGGTCTGCGCATGACCAAGGCCTTCTGAAGTGCCGCCATGGGCAGCCCCTTTCTCAGCCGCTCACTCACAGCCCAGCCAACGATCCGACGGGAGTACAGGTCCACCACGATGGCCAGGTAGAGCCAGCCCTCGGCGGTCCAGATATACGAGATGTCGCTGCCCCACTTCTGGTTCGGCCCCGTGGCCGCGAAGTTCTGCTCCAGTAGGTTCGGAGCGACCGGGTTGTTATGCTGGCTGTCCGTGGTGCGCTTGAACCGTCGCCTTTGCAGAGCCCTTAGGCCGTTGTCGCGCATCAACCGGGCCACCCGATGACGCCCGATCGCAAGGCCTTGGGCCTTCAGGTCCGCATGGATGCGTGGACTGCCATAGGTCTCGTTGGAACAGGCGAAGTGGCCGCGAATGTGAGCCAGGAAGATCAGGTCCTGCCGCTGGCGTCGGCTGGCTGTCCTGGCCTTCCAGGCATAGTAGCCGCTGACGCTCACACCGAGCATGCTGCACAGACGCGACACCGGTGCCGTCGCCTTCTCCGCATCAATGAGCCGGAACCTCATCGACTTGTCTCCTTGGCGAAGAAGGCCGTCGCTTTTTTTAGCAGGTCCCGCTCCTGACGCAGGATCTCGTTCTCCCGCCGCAGCCGCGCGAGTTCCCGCTCCGTATCCGGATGTGGTCCGGATAGCAGGTCCGCCTCCTGGAACCGGCGCCGCCAATGCGTCAGCGTCGACTGGCCCACCCCAAGGTCGGCAGCCACCTCGCCCACCCTCCGCCCGCTCGTCGACAGCAGCCGGACCGCCTCCCGCTTGAACTCCTCCGTCCAGCCCCGCTGACGTGGATCTCCCATCGCGCCCTCCCGCTCCTCACGACCTTACCTGAGCGCTCTCCACTCCACCCGGGAAAGTCCAGCCGCCTGCTCGGCCGGGCTCGGGCCGACGCGACGCGCCGGCGCCGCCGGTGGTGTCGGAACCGTCAGCGCCGGCGCGCCGCTCCCCACCGCCGTGCCCGTCGGCGCCCAGCGCAGCCAGCTGCGCACCAGCCGGTCCGGTAGGCCCAACTCGGCCGCCACCTGCGATACCGACCGCCCACCGCGGACCGCTGCCACCGCCTCCAGCTTGAACGCCTCCGGAAAGAACCGGCGCTTTCCGCTACCCTCTGCCATCCGTACCTCCAGGCCCTTCAGCCTATCAGAGGTGTCCGTCACAGCGGGACAGGGCCATGGCAGATGGCGTAAGCCCAGGCGTGCTGGAGCGCTCGCCGAGGTTTTGTGCTGTGACCGCTGTGCCGGGATGTGAGGAAACCTTGCTCACGCCAGATGTGCCGCCGCACGGCGGCGAGGGTGTCACTGAAGGTCGGACGGTCCTTGCGGTACCAGGCGCTGCTCATTGCGGCTCTGCGTTCTGAGGTTCTGAGCTGGGCGGCCAGGAGGGTGACGAGGGAGAACAGCCCGAGCAGGCATGGCGTGGTGCGGGCGATGGCGAGGTCCGACCACTGTCGCTGAGTCTCGACCCCAAGATGCACCCTGGTCTCCTGGAAGGTCACCTCCAGTTGCCAGCGCTGGATGAACCAGAACAGGATCTGCTCCGGCGTTCGATCAGGCTCGGTGCACAGCAGGGCCTGCGGCTCGAACCGGCGATGAGGATCGCGGACCAGCACCCAGCGGATCGGCACGATGGGCATCCCGCCATGACGCCACACGGCAGTGGCCGAGCAGATCTCGACGTGACGCTCGCCCCCACCGTACCAGCGGGGGACCACCATGCGCTGCCAGCATGTATCGGTGCGGACCAGCACCTCCGCCAGGTTGGGCCGGCGCGCCCCTTTGGTACGGGGCCGACCATTGGTGCCAGGCAGCCGGGGTGGCGCCGGGTCATAGAGCGCGGCATCGAGCCGCAGGCGCGTGACCCCGGTGATCCTGTGCCGGGTCAGCGCAGCCAGCAGTTCCAGGGCTGCAAAGCCGCTGTCGCCGACCAGCACGATGTCCCGCCCAGGAAGCCAGCGGCGTGTCTGCAGGATCATTTGGCGGGCCCAGTCGGTGAGCTTCTTGTGCCGCTGTCCCTGGTCGCGACAAAACCGTTCCGAGGGCGCCAGCGCGGACAGGAACGGCAGCGCCCAAACCCGACCGGCCCAGGGAACAGGTGCCAAGAGCATCAGGCTGATCCAACGCAGGCCAGAAGCCTTTACGAAGTGGCCGTGGCTGGAGCGTACCGGGTCGCGGTAGATGCCCATGGCCGCAATCCGCTTGCCACGGCGCCGCTCAATCGTGTCGTCAATGCCCAGAATGACTGGCCCATCCGGCGCGAAGGCTGTGATCAGGTGCGCCAGCAGAAGACGCGATGCTGCCCGGGGGCTCCAGACCGCCCGGTTGAGCACCCGATGATAGTTCACGAAGCGCCGCTCCTGCGCGAGCCCGCTGATCTGCAACAGGCTGGTCACCGTACGTTTGCCGGGTGCCAGGATAGCCCCGATCAGCAGCACCTCCGCGTGTTGCCAGCTGCGCTGGAAAAACAGCGGCGCAAAGCTCAGGATCACCGCGGCGAAGCGGGATGGCAGGTGAAGCATGGCGGCGTCTCTTGGCGGGGACACGCCAGCCTAGCCAGTCACCCGCCTCGCCGCCTACGCCTGCCTCAGATGGCCAAAGTCGAGCTAAGGCCGGCCTCGGACGTCCTGATTTCGCCTTCGATCCGCATGAGGTAGCCCGCGGCGTTGTGGAGGCTGGCTTCGTGGAACTGCCGGTGCGCGCTGATGCCGCGGCGCAGGTGGCTGGCTTGCCTCTGTACCACCGCGACCCGTTCGACCGCCTGTTGGTGGCCCAGGCCATGGCCGGACCACTGCGTCTGCTCACCGCCGACCCGCTGCTGCTGCCCTACTCCGAACTGGTCACTCTGATCCGGTAACAATTGCTGGACGGAACTAACGGCTGGCTCTGCGATTGTCGGGCGCCAAGTTCGCGATGGGTGGCCCTGTCCCGCTGTGACGGACACCTCTGATAGGCTGAAGGGCCTGGAGGTACGGATGGCAGAGGGTAGCGGAAAGCGCCGGTTCTTTCCGGAGGCGTTCAAGCTGGAGGCGGTGGCAGCGGTCCGCGGTGGGCGGTCGGTATCGCAGGTGGCGGCCGAGTTGGGCCTACCGGACCGGCTGGTGCGCAGCTGGCTGCGCTGGGCGCCGACGGGCACGGCGGTGGGGAGCGGCGCGCCGGCGCTGACGGTTCCGACACCACCGGCGGCGCCGGCGCGTCGCGTCGGCCCGAGCCCGGCCGAGCAGGCGGCCGAGATCGGGCGGCTGCGGCGCGAGGTCGAGCGGTTGCGCATGGAGCGCGACATCTTAAAGCGAGCGGCGCTCATCTTCGGCCAGGCGACGGACCGGAGGTGAGCTATGGCTTCATTCGCGATCACGTCGCCGTCTTTCCGGTTGCCATCCTGTGCGAGGTGCTGGGCGTGAGCCGCAGCGGCTACTACGACTGGGCTCGCCGGCCGGAGAGCAGGCAGGCGGCGGCCGACCGGGTCCTCGCAGCCGAGATCCGGGCCACGCACGCCGACAGCCGTGGCCGCTACGGCAGCCCGCGCGTGCATGCCGCGCTGCGCGCCCAAGGACGGCGGGTTGGCCGCAAGCGGGTGGCGCGGCTGATGCGCGGCATGGGGCTGTCGGCACGGCGTGGTCGCCGGTTCCGGTGCACCACCGACAGCCGGCATGCCTTCCCGGTCGCCCCCAACCTGCTCGATCGCGACTTCACGGCCGCCGCGCCCGACCGGGTCTGGCTGGCCGATCTGACCTATCTGTGGACCGCCGAGGGCTGGCTGTACTTGGCCGTGGTGCTGGACCTGTGCACGCGCCGCGTGGTCGGCTGGGCCATGGCGGACCACCTCGGCCACGAACTCGCCCTGGCCGCACTCGACATGGCGATCGCCTGCCGACGGCCCGCCCCTGGCCTCCTGCACCATGCGGATCGCGGCGTGCAATATGCCGCCCATGGCTATCGCCGCCGGCTCGCCGAGCACGGCATGCTCTGCTCGATGAGCCGCAAGGGGAACTGCTGGGACAACGCGCCGATGGAGAGCTTCTATGCCACCCTGAAGGGCGAACTCGTCGAGCAGCGCGACTACCTCACTCGCGACGAGGCCAGGGCCGACGTGTTCCAGTATCTGGAGGGCTTCTACAATCGACGCCGCCTGCATTCGGCGCTCGGCTATCTCACCCCCGAGCAGAAGGCAGCGACATTCCAAACAGCGGCATCAGCCGCGTAACAGTGTCCGTGAAAGTGGGGCAAGGCCAGGGCGTGACCGGTTTCTCGACAACGCGACGGTCCAGTGCGGTGTGTCCTCCATCGGGTCCGTCCTTCTCGAGGCAAACCGAGCTTATCGAACTGTCCAAAATCCGGGAACCACCTCGCTCCATGGCGGCTTTCCCTATGCCAGTGTTGCCAAGGCCGAGCCTACGACCTCGAGTCGAGAGGAGCCCGCCCGATTATGCCTATTTGAGAAAGGGTTGGCAGGGGCCGCATGGGGTGATTCAAGCTCGGGATGTGGACCCGAAAGACGCGCCGCCAGAGGGATGATCCGCTGGCGGCGTCTGGTCCGGGACTACGAGCGCTACGACTCGCTCATCGCTGATTGCTCAAACAGTCACTGAGGCGGCCATCTGCGCGCCTGCTGGCGGGCCACATCGCCCGCCGGTGAGCAAAGCTGAGGTGCTGCCGTGTGCGGTGTCAAGGCTGTTATCCACAGGCCGGCGAGCGTCCGATGGAACCTTAACGGGTTAAAGGGTTAAGTAGATTCTAGAGTTAAAGAGTTAGGCCCGGTTTTCGGCGAAATTCCTGCTCTGGAATCAGTATCTTACGTTTCAGAGGCGTTCCCGATCTGCCGATGGAGCGTTCCCGATCTGCCGATGCGGGCGTTCCCGATCTGCCGATGGAGCGTTCCCGATCTGCCGATGACCGAACGTGCACCCCGTAAGTCTATGGAAAGTCAGTAGGTTGAGCCTAGTCGCACGTCACCGCTCCAATCCATCGGCAGATCGGGAACGGCGGAGTTCTGCGGCTTTGCTTGTGTGACGCAGGTCAGCGAGGGCAGGCAAAGGACCGGAAGGCCGCCTGATAATCATCCGGGTCGAGCTGCCGGTCCAGCGACCGGTCGAAGTCGGCCTTCAGGGCGTAGACATCGATGCGCGGCCGCGCTTTACGGACGAACGCCAGCGTCTCATCCGACAGCGCCGGCCGGATGACCAGGAGCTGATCGTCCGCCGGCTCGGCCTTAGGCTCCGTCGCGCGCACCATACGCAGGGCTGGGTCCCCTCCCCTCCCCGTCTCCAGGAACAGGTCGAAGCCTGGCAGCGCGTTGCGCTCGATGATTTTCAGCAGCTCGAACTTGAAGCGCCGATAGGTGCCCTCGGCACCGGATTTCTCGAACAGAGTTGGGAAGCTGATGGCGAAGCCGTTGCCGCCGTTGCCGCCGGCATGCTTGCGCGCGACGCGGTACAGCCAGCGTTCGCGACCGCCGGTGATCGCGAAATAGGCCGGGTCGATCGTCAGCAGGGCGCGGTCGTCCAGCACGCGGCGATAGAACCAATCCGACAGCGTGATCGAGATCCCGGCATCGTCGTCACCGACCAGTATGCCGTCCCGCCGCCGACGCTTTTTCATGCCGCCGGCGTCGATCCAGCTGAAGATCGCCATCTCCTCTCCGTCCTTGCGGCCGATGTTCGTCTCGATCATCGTCGATTTAAGGCGAGCGATGCCGGCGACCAGCAGCTTCGCATGGTCGCCGCCCGTGCCGCGGCCGATCGCCTTCAACAGATCATAGGTGCGGGTGTGCAGCGTGCGGGGCAGGTCGTTGACGCCCTTGTTCTTCATGCTGCTCAGCTGCGACGCCGCCCAGATCAGGATGTCGGCATCCCAGATCGTCGCCATACCATAGGCCTGGTGCGGCTTCACCTTGAGGCTGACTGTGCCGTCCGGGCTCCTGTAGTCGATCTCCCTCATCCGCTTGTTCTTGGACAGGCTAAAGAACGGCCGCTCCATCAGCTCCATCTGGTCGCGCAGATCAATGTCGGACAGGAACGGGACAAACAGGTCCAGCTGGGGCCGGACGACCGGGCGCTTTCCGCTCATGCCCCCCTTCCCTTCTTGGCGCGCTCCCTCTCCAGGGCCGCCAGGGCCATCTCGACGATCTCACCGAGCGTCGGCTTATGCGTGATTTCCCCGGCCTCGTACCGCTGCTGCTCGGCCGCGACGATCGTATGATAGCGCTCAAGCGCCTTCGGCGTGACACGGGCGTTCAACAGCTGGGTCCGGCCGGTCTTTGCGGGACGGCGCACAGGAGCTGGCAAAACGCCAACAGTTGACAGTTGTGCGACTGTTGTCTGTCTGTCGCCAGCTGACGGCGCGCGACTGGGAAAGCCGGATTCCTCGGACAGGCGGCGTATGTCGGCGGCCGGCACAGGCGGTGGCTTCAGAGCCTTCGGCGCGAAACGGGTAAGGTCGACGTCGTCGTCAGAGGCCTCGGCGAAGATGCTGGGGCGTATGTCGGACATTATGCGACCTCCGCGGCTTGGGCTGGCGCCGCCTGCTTATCCAGGCGGGTTACGACTTCGGTCATCAGGGCGCGGGCGTTCTCGGCTGCGGGCTTCAATCCGCCGACAGGCTTGTCGGCTAGGCTGGTCAGGCCGCCGCCGAAGCTAAACACGGCGCGGAACGCGTCCCGTTCATGCAGGGCGGTCGAGAAAACGGGGATGCCCTGCTTCAGGAAGTCCGCTTCAAGCGCTTTCAGCGTCCGCGGCCGGACGGCCGGGTTCGTCTTAGTGAACAGGACGGCGTATGGGATCGAAAGCTTGTAGGCCTTCTCCTGCCGCCTGATGAAGCCGATCACCTTGGCCGCCTCGACACCGTCGAGTTCCGACCCCTGCATCGGTATGACGACCAGATCCGACCGGCTCATGGCATAGGCGACCATGACGGACGCTGTGCCTTCCAAGTCGACAATGACGAATTGCGTCTGGCCGGCAGCCTCATCGATCACCTCCGACACTGTTTCCTCGGTGACGCCGCCGATGACGATGACACCTTCTGGCTTCCCGGCCTTCCGGCTCCATCGGACGACCGGCTGGTTCGGGTCGGCATCAATGAGAGTGACGGTCGCGCCACGCGCGGCGAGCTCGGTCGCCAGGACGACGGCTGTCGTGGACTTGCCAGCACCACCTTTGGAGCTGGCAAGAGATATGGTCGGCATCGAATGATTCCCCCGATTAGATGTCTCCCCTCCGAAAGGATCTCAAACTGTCGTCAGTTTGTCAATAGACAACAGTTGGCACACTGTTCTCTATTGGATGGCTGTTGTCAGTCTAGCGGCTGTCAGCCGTCTGACGACGGTTTGCTGTCAGCTTCATCGCATCCGCCAGCGTGATCGGCGGCTTGCCGTACCGCTCGAACAGGCCGTTCAGGGCCTCGGCATCAGGCTATGGCATGGTGCGGCTCAGCTCGGCGGCCAGCAGCTTCAACTGGTCGCGCACGGGCTTGGGGAGGTGAGCGGTCAGGGGCTTGGTGCCAGCCCGGCCGAGCTACAGCGCTTTTGACACTGGTAGAGGACGCGGCTGGTGAAGGTGGCTTGTAGCCTTACCTGGAAATTATGGTTTCGGCGGCCGACCGCCGGGCCTTCCATCCGCCGCGTTGCTGCCCAGCGTGTCGGGTGCGGTAGGCACCGCGCTGTCCCTGAACTGGTGCAACAACTACGGACGGGGCAGGGGAGAGAGAGGGTGACTCCCCCGCTCCTTCGACCGGGCCGATGCTGCTGGCGGCGGAGGAGACCTTGCCCGGCGGGCGGTGTCGACGGCGGCCGGCGTGTCGGGGGCCGACCTGGTGGCGCAGGCGGTGAGCGAGCAGGTGCTGGGCCGGATCCCGGTGCTGCAGCACATCGCCGCGGCGGTGCCGGGCAGCAGCGTCACGGCGCTGCGGCTGAGCCGGCTGGCCAATGTCACCGCCGGGGCCTGCTGCCCGCTTTCGGCGGAACGGGAGGGATAGGGACGGGGAGACGCTGTGGCCGGGGAGGGCCATGATTGCGGCACACGCGGTCCGCAGGTGTCGATGACCCTTGAGGGGGCGGGGTACAAGCCCTAGTCTTACTGAACGTAAGACGAGATGAGGCGCATCATGACCACAGTGACACTGCGCCGGCAGGGCAACTCGGTCGGGGTGACGTTCCCGGCCGAGACGAGGATCCGCATGGGGCTGGAGGTCGGCCAGGACCTGACCCTGGTGGAACTGGCGGATGGGGTGAAGCTGGTGAAGCGCAACCTGAAGCTCGAGCGGCAGATGCAGCTGGCCCGAGAGGTCCTGCGCGAGCAGGCCGATGCGCTGCAGGAACTCGCCAGGCGTTGAGCGACCCGGAGTTCCTGGAGGCCGATGTCGTGCTGTTCCTGCACGACCAGGCCCTGCGGGAGTATGGCGGGATCCAGGGCGTCAAGGACGAGGGCATGCTGCACAGCGCGCTCGGTCGTCCGGAGAACAAGCTCGTCTACGCCGATGCCGGCATCCCCGACCTGTTCGATCTGGCCGCCGCCTATGCCTATGGTCTCGCGGCCAACCACCCCTTCAACGATGGCAACAAGCGGACCGCCTGGGGCTGTTGCGTGCTCTTCCTCAAGGCCAACGGTGTCGAACTCGACGTCGACGCGCCACGGGCCGTGGAGCAGATGCTGCGGCTGGTCGAAGGCAGGCTGGACGAAGCGGCCTTCGCGGCGTGGCTACGGGTCAGCCGGCGCGGCTGATGCCGGGGCGGGACCGGTCGTACGAAACGGTCTTCGCCGCCATGAATCCAGGCTGAACCGGAGGTCCGATCCTCACCACGGCACGGTGCGGCCGCGGTAGTCGAGGTATTCCAGCCCCGGCCGCTCCCGCTTGGCAAGGAGCACCTCCACGAGGCTCGGGATGCTGTCCCCGATGCTCAAAGGGGCCTCCGCACCGCCCAGGGCGGTGCGGATCCAGCCGGGTGCCATCAACGCCATCGGACGCGGCGTCGCGCCCTGGCGGGCCGCGAAGCTGCGCATGAACATGTTCAGCGCGGCCTTGCTGCCGCGATAGAGTTCCCGCTGGCCGCGTTCGTTGTTGGCGATGCTGCCCTGGCCGGAGGACATCGCGCCGATCAGGCCCGCCGGGGCGACACAGGCCTCCAGGCGCTCGATGACCCGCATCGGGCCGAGCGCGTTGGTGAGCATGACCTCCACGAACTCCTCGGTCGACACCTCGCCGATCGTCTGCGCCGGATCGCGGTTGGTGGTCCCGGCATTGACGAACAGCATGTCGAAGAACCGGCCCATCAGGCGCTCCCGCAGTGCCTCGATCTGCTCCGGCACGCGGATGTCGAGGGTCTCGATCCCGACGCGGCCCTTGGCCTCCGCCAGGTCGTGCAGCAGGGTCCGGGTGCTCCCGTCCCGGACGGTGCCGGTGACGTTCCAGCCTTTCCGCAGGAACTCGGCGGCCATGGCGTGGCCGAGGCCGCGCGAGGCGCCGACGAGGAGGATCGAGGGCGTGGAGTGGTCGAAGGCTGTCATGGGTGGGTCATCCTTGGCTGACGGATCGGGCCAGGATGTTGGGCAGCCTCCGGTCCGGGCGCCACGCGCATACCATGCAAATCGTTGTTGCATGGGACGCTGGGGATGGCCGCGCTGGGCGGGTAGGCTGGCCCGATGGACGACGTGGACCTGAACCTCCTCGCCGCGCTGGACGTGCTGCTTGCGGAGGCCAGCGTGACGGGGGCGGCCCGCCGTCTCGGGCTGAGCCCATCGGCCATGAGCCGCACGCTGACACGGCTGCGCACGGCAACAGGCGATCCGCTGCTGGTGCGCGCCGGGCGCGGCCTGGTGCCGACGCCGCGCGCGGCTGAGCTGCGGGACCGTGTCCACGAGCTGGCCCGGGAAGCACGGGCGGTCCTGCGGCCGCAGCCCGCCCGGGTGGACATCGCCTCGTTGGAGCGAAGCTTCACCATCCGGGCGAGCGAGGGCTTCCTGGATGTCCTCTCCGCCCCCGTCGTCGCGGCCGTCGCGCGAGCGGCGCCGCAGGTCCAACTCCGCTTCGTTCCGAAGCCGGACAAGGATGTGGGACCGCTCCGCGAGGGGCTGATCGACCTGGAGATCGGCCTGCGCGGTACCTCCGCGCCGGAGATCCGCACCCGCTTCCTGTTCCGCGACCGCTTCGTCGGCGTGGTCCGGACGGGACATCCGCTCTTGGCGGCCGGGGAGGTGACGCCGGAACGCTACGCCGCCTGCCGCCACGTCGCGGCATCGCGGGAAGGGGAGACGGGCGAGGCGGTGGATGCCGCCCTGCGGCGGCTCGGCTTCGGGCGAAGGATCGGCGTTGCCGTGCCCGGCTATCCGGATGCCATGCGCATTGTGCGCCAGTCGGAGCTGGTGGCGCTGGTGCCGCGCTCCTGCCTCGGCAACGGGTTGCTGGGCGATCCAACCGTGACGTCCGGCCTGGAGAAGTTCGGTCTTCCGGTGCCGGTGCCGGAGTTCCTGATCTCGGCGATGTGGCATCCCCGCTTGGACGCCGATCCGGCACATCGCTGGCTGCGCGAGACGGTGGTGACGGTCTGCCGACAGGCCTATCCTGGGCGTTGAAGGGAGAGCCGCTGCCAGGGGGCCGCGCTCAGGCGCTGCCCTGGCGCGCGTCGAGCGTCCGCTCGATGGCTTCGCAGGCCCAGTTCCCAACCTCGGCGCCATCCGCCATCACGACGACCTTGCCGCCGGTCCGCACCACCGCGGCGAGGCTGGCCAGGACATGCTCTGGAAGGGCAGCGCCCGGGACCAGACCTTCGGGCAGGAGCCAGAGCCGGTCCCCCGGCTCGATCGTGTTCCCCGGCTCGTCCAGGTTGTGCAGCACCGCCTGGAAAGCGCAATCCGTGACTAGGCCCAGCGAGAAGGCGGGACCGCTGCCCAGGACCAGCCTGCCATCGCCGTCGTAGACGGCGCCGGCTGGAGTGCTCGCCTCCCCGGCTACCGGCATACGAAGCGCACGATGCGGTCGGAGATGGAACCGTCGACGAGGGGAGACATCCTGCCGGGATTGGGGGCTGGGCGCCTGGCCTCTTCCAGGGTGTCACCCTCGCCGAGGTAGCGGAACAACCGCCGGCGGCAATCGACCTCACGCCGGGCGAAGGACGTACCGGAGGGGCCCTGGCGGCGCGTGGTGATCTCGACCAGGCCATCGTCGCGCCTGACCTTGCCGACCAGTTCGTAGTGAGCCCGGGGATCGGATGAGACGGCGATGGTCTGCGCCATGGCAGTGCCCGCCTGGGTCAGGAGCAGGCTGAAGGCAACGATCCAGGCCTTCACGAGGATTGCTTCCGCAGGCGCACCCCGGCGCCTCCTCCGTTCTCCGGGATGAATTCCACTCCTGCCGCTTCCAGAGCGGCACGAAGAGCCTCCAGCGTCCGCGCATACGGCCGGCGGACTTCACGTTCGAAATCGGCGATGGTCTTGCGTGCTACCTTGGCCGCTGTCTCCAGCTGATCCTGCGACCAGTTCAGCAGAGCACGAGCCGCACGGCACTGCGCGGGCGTGATGTCCAAAACGAATTACCTTACTCAAATTGAGTTGTTTAACTGAATGAGTAGGGTTACACATTACGTGTGAGGGGGAACCTTCACAACATCAGAGCGACCGGACGAGAGGCTGGACCCCTCCCGCCCAGCCTGACCACAGCTGCTGAAGGGATCAGCCGGCCATGGCTAAGCATGCCCGTATCACAGACCGCCGCCGAAGCGGAGACGGCCTTTCCCGCCGCGCAGCGCTTGCCGCACTGGCGACAGGTAGCCTGACCCTTGCCGCCTTCCGCGGCGCCGTGTCGGAAGTGAGGCCGCCCGGCGATCCGGACATGAATCTCCAGCGCCTCCACGTCGAATGGCGGAATGCCTACGCCGCCCTGACAACTCTGCAGGCGCGGGCACGGACCCTCGCGGACGAGGATCGCCTCAAGCCCGAACTCGATGCCGCCACGGATTGGCTCTCGCTTCGGGTAGTGGCATCGGTGCGGAGTACAATCGGATGCTTCGCCGGTGCCGGACACGCTGCCTCCTGAAACCGATCCACCCGACGCGGACCATGCGGCCTGGGTCCGGCCCGGCGCGGTCTTCCTGGAGGACGGCGAAACCCGCAGGATCACCCGGATCGCGGATGGCATCGTCCGCGGCGTCACCTCCACCAATGCGTTCTGGTCCTGGCCGCTGCCGGATTTCCTCGAGGCGGCGAGGAGCGGGCGGATCCGGCCCTCGGACAGCAGGCGGCCGCGGCGCCCGCCCGCGCCCCCGAAGCCACATCCTCACCGGAGTGCGGCCTCGCGCCAGCGGTTCGAGGAGATCCGGCAGCATCCCCTGATCGTCGCGGCAGGCGACGGGCTGCCGCGCCTCGTCCTGGAGACGCTGCGTGCCCTCCGGCGTGGCGAGCGGGCCGGGCTGTCCGCGCTGCGGACCCTGCTGCTGTCCACGGAGGCCGGTGCCGAAATCGGCGGGGTCGGCCGGTCCGTGGCTGCTCTCGGACACAAAGGCGGCCGCCGTTCCGGCAACGCCGCGGCGGCACGCGAGATCCAGGACCTGCTCTGGCGCTTTCCCCGCTGGCTCGATGGGGAAGGGGAGTTCCCCCTCGCCGACTTCCGCCGTGTGCAGGCTCTGGCCGAACTCGGCGCGAAGGCCATCCGGTTTCCTGACCTGGTGCCGCCCGCCGATCCTGGCCGCCCGCGCGGCGATACGTTTCTTCTCGCGCAGTCCGTCCGCGCCCGGCTGGCCTGCCACTGGCACGATGTCCGGCGTGGCAGCTACCGGCTGGGCGATGCGATCCGCGAGATAGCGGAGGAGGACGTCCTGCACGCCAGGAAAGCGGCTACGATCTGGCAGGGCGGCGATCCGGAGCAGGTCGCCCTGGGCGAGGCGGATGCGGAGGATCTGCGCCTGTGCCGGATCCGTATCAAGGCAGCCTATCACCGACACTTCCCCATGCCACTGACTCCGGAGGAATGTCGCGGCTACCGCCAGATCGCCGCCACCGTGCTGAAGGCCACCCGCCGCGCATCGCGTTGATCCGGTCGTCAGGCAGCGCCCAGGCCGGGCCGAATTCGTTGCGATAGCAAACGTTCAATTGTGTCACCGGACGGATGCGGCGGCCGTGGTGCAAGTGGCCTGTCCATGGTCACACACCCACAACGCCGGCCGGCACCGGCCCGCCGCCCCGATCCTGGACCGGGATGCAATGTCGCACCGCTCCTGCCGCGCCCGCCACGGGCGCTTCCGGCCACACAGGACCTGCCGTTCCCCGGCGACGCCGCGGACAGCCTCCCGGCGGCGTCCGACCGATCCCCCGCCGCATCCCTGCCCAAGCTGCTGACGGCGGCCGAGGTGGCAGCCGTGTTCCGCCGCTCCGAGCGCGCCCTGCGCGACTGGGTGCGGCGCGGATACCTCGCGCCGCTGCGCGTCGGGCGCGCGGTCTACTTCCACGAGGAGGAGGTCCTCGCCCTGCTCGGCGGCCGCATGCGCCAAGCCATCCTGGAGAGCCAGCGGGAGCGCTCCGGCAGCACCCGTGAGGCCCGTGCCGATGCTCCCGGTGCCGGTGCCGGTGGGCCGGTCCGCGGGAAAACCCCATCATGACAACCCCTTACGAGCCCGTCGTGAGCCTCCGGGGCGCCAATCGGCCTGGGATTAGAGTGCTGTGTGCTCCCGATTCGCCGCACCTTTCCGGAGACTGCCAGATGCATCTTTCCGCCCGTCCTCCCGCCCCCGCGGCACCCCTGGAGCAGGCCTCCGGCGTGTCCGCCGGGGCCCCGCTCACCGTCGCCATGGCGCTGGCCAAGGTTGCCCGCTGGAACGACCTCACCCCCACCCGAAGGCGCGACCTTGCCTCCGCCCTGCGTGGGGTCTGTCGCCTGGCGGGGATGGATCCCAGGAGCCAGGCGGCCGAGGCCGAACTGACCCCGGCCTTCCTGCGCGAGCGGGTGTTCGACCGCTCCGCCACCCATCACGGCCTCAGCCGTGGCGCCATGACCACGCTGCGCTCCAACCTGCGCGCCGCGCTGGAGCGGCTGGGTGTCATCGACCCCCTGGAGGGTCCGCTTTCTCCCGCCTGGGCGGCGGCCCTGGCGCGGCTCGGGCAATTCCAGCGCTACGGGCTGATCGCCTTCGCCCGCTTCTGCACGCGGCAGGACGTGGCACTGGAGGCGGTGGACGAGGCGGTGCTGGCGGGCTTCGAGGCCTGGCTGGTGACGCGGAGCCTGAACCCGAAACCCCGCAAGGCAGTCAGCGACGTGCGCGGCGGCTGGAACCGCGCCTGCCGCGACGTGGCGGACTGGCCGGGACGGCCGCTGGGCAGGCTGGTGCGGCCCAACGCCTACGTGCTGCCGCTCACGGCCTTCCCGGCGAGCTTCCAGGCCGACCTCGCCGCCTTCGGCCGGCGGCTGGGCAGCACCGCGCTCGACACGTTGGACCAGGGCGAGGACGACACCGCGAGGCTGGGCGGGCGGGCGCTGCGTCCCTCCACCGTGGCGCTGCGGATGGACCATGCCCGCTGGGCCGCCAGCGCCCTGGTCGCCAGCGGCGCCGTGACCGCGGCGGAGATCGCCTCGCTGCGCGACCTGGTGGTGCCGCTCAAGCGCGCCCAGGCGGCGATCCGCTTCCTGTACGAGAGGGCGGGCGACGAGACGGCGAGGGGCAGGCCCTCGGCGGCCGGCCACCACGTGGCCGAGGTGCTGCGCATCGTCGCCAGGCACTACGTCGAGCTGCCCCCACCGCAGGTGAAACAGATCCAGGCGTGGCAGAAGCCGGTCGCGCTGAGCTACCGCGGCATGACCGGGCGCAACCAGCGCTGCATGGAGGCGGTGATGCAGCCCGCCATCCAGGAAAGGCTGAAGGCTCTTCCGGTGACGTTGATGCAGGGGGCGCGCGAGCTGCGCGACGGAGCGCCGGCACAGGCCCGGTCGCTGGCCATGCGGGCCGTGGCGGTCAGCATCCTGTCCTGCCTGCCGCTGCGCCTGGCCAATCTGGCCGGCCTGCGCCTGGACCGGCATTTCCACCGTCCCGACCCTCGTCGCAATGCCTTCACTCACCTGCGGATCCCGCCCGAGGAGAGCAAGAACGGCCGGGCGATCGACATGCCGATCGTGCCCGAGGTGGCCGCCCTGATCCGGGAGTGGATCGCCGGCTACCGTCCCTCCGCTCCAGGCTGCCCGTGGCTGTTTCCGGGCTACGGCAAGCCGGGCGAGCGGATCGGCCACCAGGGGCTGCGCGACGCCATCAAGGGCGCGATCGCCACGCATGTCGGGGTGACGATGACGCCGCACCAGTTCCGTCACCTCGCGGCCCACCGGTTCCTCGAGGCCTATCCCGGGCACTACGAGGAAGTGCGGCAGCTGCTGGGCCACGCCTCGATCGCCACCACCGCCCGCGCCTATTGCGGCACCGAGCAGGCCGCCGCGGCGCGGCGCTACCAGGATCTGGCCCTCGGCCGGCACCGCGGCGCCGGGGCCATCGCGGCAGGCCGTAGGAAGGGCAAGGCGCGGAGAGGCTGAGATGGACGTGCACGCCCACACCCGCCTGTGCTGGCCGCTGGAACGTTGGCCCGAGGCCGACCGTGCCGCCTGGCGGCTGCACTGCACGCCGGGCGATCCCTTCGGGGATGTCCGCCCCGGTGCCCGGCTGCGCCGGGCCTCGCTCGCCACGCTGATCAAGGGCTACGGCCGCTGGCTGTCCTTCCTCCACAGCCGCGGCTGGCTCGACCCGGACGAGCCGCCGCTGGCCCGCGTCACCCAGGAGCGGCTGCGGGCCTATTTCCGCACGCTGCGCCGTGCCGGCAACGCGGACCACACGGTCATCGGGCGCTTCGGGCAACTGGCCATGGCGCTGGCGGTGATCGTGCCGGGGGCGGAGGTGTCCTGGATCCGCAAGCCCGACGGCACGTCGGTGCACGCGCTGCTGCCAAAGCACACGCGTCAGCTGGTGGTGCCGGACGGGCAGGTGATCCTCGATTGGGGCGTCACCATGATGGAACAGGCACGGGTACTGCTGGAGCAGGGAAGGGATAAGGCGCTCACCGCCTATCGCGACGGGCTGCTGATCGTCCTGTTTGCCCTGTGCGGCCGGCGATTGCGCTCGGTGAGCCTGCTGCGGCCGGGCCACGAGCTGCGGCAGGTCGGGGATTGCTTCCGGGTCGAGCTGAGCGGCGAGCAGACCAAGAACGGCAAGGCGGACCGTTTCGGGTTGCCGCCGGAGTTCACGCCCTGGATGCGGCGCTACCTCGACGTGATCCGCCCGGCGCTGCTGGACGGGCAGCGGCACGAGGCGCTGTGGATCAGTGCGCAGGGCGGGCCGCTCACGACTCACGGCATCCAGACCCGCATCCAGCGTCTGTCGCTGAAGCGCTTCGGGATATCCTTCGGGCCGCACCGCATCCGGCACAGCGTGGTCACCACCGTGGCCCTGCGGCTGGGCGAGACGTCGGCCTTCGGGGCGGCGGTGGTGGGCAACACCCCGGCCGTGGCGGAAGGCTACAACCACGCCGGACAATGCCAGGCCGCCCTGCGCTACGCCGCGCTGATCCACAAGAGAAGGCGGGCGGCATGATGCGGCTGCCCAGCCCGATGCCGGTTACCCTTCAGGCGAAGGCGATGCCGTAGTGGCCCGGATCGTCGGACATGAAGTCCGGGTTGGTCAGGGCGATGTGCTCCGGGCTCTCGGAGAAGCCCAGCACCACGTCGCTGCGCGAGGCACCGCCCTGGAGCTGGGCCACCCAGTGGTCCAGCCCGGCCGGCTCGGCGGCCCGGTGCAGCGTGTTCAGGTAGAGGTTGGACACGAACTGGCGGTCATCCAGCGCACCGTACTTGGCCTGGAACTCGGGGCTGCGGGTGAAGGCCGCGGCGACATCCCTCAGCGCGACGCCGCTGTCGAGCAGCGAGGCCTGGAAGGCCAGTCCCGGGGCGTCGGGCAGCCGGCCCAGCACCGTGTCGTAGAGCCGGGCGGCCTGCAGGGCATGCTCGTCGACATCCCAGATGCCGTTTTGCCAGAGGCCGGCCGTGTTGGCCCTGTTCTCGGCGCTCTCCGAGAAGCCCTGCAGCACCTCGGCGCGGCTGTGGCCGCTGCCCAGCTGCGACAGCCACCAGGCCTTGCCCGCCGCCTCGCCCTCGCGGCCCAGGACGTTCTGGTAGAGGCGGTCGACATACTGGCTGTCCGTCAGGCTGCCGTAGCGCGCGTTGAATTCGGGGCTGGCGAGGAAGCTCTGCGCGAGATCGAGCAGGCCGTGGCCTTCCCCGAGGCGGTCGATCCAGAAGTTCAGGCCCTGCTGCTCGGGATCGCGGTCGAGGGCCGCGTGGTAGAGCCGCACCACCTGTGCCGCCGGGTCGGCCTCGTTGAAGACAAGGCGCCCATCGGCCAGGCGGACCTCCTCGACCGAGCGCAGCGTGTCCGTCTGGCCGCCATGGGTGATGACGACGTCGCCCTCGGCGGAGCGGGTCACGGCGAGGCCGCGGCGGCCTGTCGCGCCGTAGTCCAGCACGTCGAAGCCGGCCCCGCCGTCGTAGATGTGGGAGCCGTCGACATGGTGCAGAACGTCGTTGCCGGCGGTGCCCGGCACGACCGGCGTATCGTCGTCGAGGATCGTCGCGGTGACCGCGGCGGTGCCGATCCCGGTCAGGAAGCCCGGTGCGCCCGACGGGCTCCAGGTGTTGCTAATACGGACCACGAAGGTCTCGTTGCCCTCGAGGAGGTTGTCGCCGGCGATGGTGACCTCGAAGGTCTTATGGGTCTCGCCGTAATTGAAATAGACCCACTGCGTGGTGAAGCCGCCCACAATGTCGCCGGCCGAGGCCGAATGCGCGCCGGCCGAGGTGTCGGCCTCGATCACGATCGCTGCGGTGACCGGCCAGGAGGTGTTGCCCTCACGCACGATGTCGAAGGTGAGCTTGTGCGTGCCCTGGTCCGAGGCATCGCCCTCCCGCACGGCCGAGGCGCCGACAGCGGCGATGCTCATCGTATCGGTCGGATCGTTGTCCTGGATGACCACGCCGGCCGATCCTCCGCCATTCGTGCTGACGGTGGCATTGACCGGGTTGCGCAGCCACAGGCCGATCGCGCCGGGGACCTCCGGGACGTTGTCGTCGACGAGGCCCCAGCTCACCGCCTGGGACGTCTCGCCCGGGGCGAAGGTCACCACCTTCGGGGCGAGGCCGCCGACGAAGTCGTCCGCTCCGGCGACATTGCGCGTGGTGACGGGGATGTAGAATTCCACGGTCACGGAGCTGGTCAGGTCAGACAGCGTGCGGGTGACGATCGCGTTCAGGGCCGTATCGGCCCCCTCGGTCAGGGTCGACTTCGCGACGAAGAGGGAAACCGTGGGCAGCGTTCCGGACACGTCTGGCAAATCCCCTCCAGGGCCGGGGAAAGGCGGTAATCGTTAACCTTTGTCTCATCAAGGCAACGAGTGCGTTATTTCGATACGTTGGCGTCTCAGGATTTGTCCGCGGCGTGCCGTGTTCCCGGTTTGCCACAGGCCGCGGCTCCGGCCCGGTGACGCCGGAGCCGCCAGGCTCGGAAACGCGAAAAGCCCCCGGCCTTCGAGGCCGGGGGCTTTGCGTTGCTGGCGGGAGCCAGCGTCAGGACGGTGCGTCCGCGGGCCGGGCCCGGGATCGCTCCCGCCCGGCGAGTACCGCGCCCTGGAAGGCGCGGAACTGGTGGATGCGCGAGAAGCGCGCGAGATAGCCGCCATGGGTCATCTCGCGGTGGCAGGACCGGCAGACGAGCCAGCCATGCTCGGGCCGGTTCAGCCCGCGGTGGAAGGCATGGTCGAACTCGGTCGCCTCCAGCGGCATGCCCGCCTCGTCGAGGACGGGCTCGTGGCCGCAGCAGGGGCAGCGGCCCCGGTAGGGCGCCCGGCGCAGGGCCGCGACGATGAGCTCGCGGCTGCGAACCGAGAAGTCCCGCCGTTTGCCCAGCAGGAGGTCCTGCGCGGACAGCTGGAGGAACATCAGATCGGCCATGTGGCGCTCGAGGACATCGAGGCGCCGGTGCAGGCGCTCGAACTCCGCTGCGGCCGGAAGGGCCGCATCGCTGGCCTCCGCCACCGTGGGCAGGAGCTGTGCGGCGAAGAGCCGGAAGAGCCGGGTCCGCCGGCGCTGGGCCTCGTCGTCGGGAACGTCGGTGCTGAAGAGCATCGTTGTGTCCTGGAGAGTGGTTTCGGCCTTGCTCAAGGGCCGCGACGGTCGGCTTGGGAGCTACCGAGACCGGCCAGGGACACGGGACGGGGGAGAAGAGGGGGCGCGATGGTGTGGCGCCCCCTCCCTCCCGCCGGTGATCACCGGAGATCCGCGAAGGTGGATCGGGAGAAGGCGTGGTGAAGCCGGGAGAAGGGAAGGAAAGCCGAAGGGGTCAGGAAGAGGATCCACCGCGCGCACGCGGCGGGGCCGGCGCAAGGCCCCCCGGGGGGCAGCGCCGGGCGGCCCATCCCGGTCATCGGGCTGCCACCGCTGGCAGGGCAGGAGGTTCGCAGAAGACGGCCGGCTCAGTGCCGGATGCGCGGTCCGGGACCGAAGCGCGGCCAGAAGGCGCGCGCATCGGTCCGCCAGGATGAGGGGGATGGGGAAGGTGGGTGAGGGCGACAGGCGCCCGGAAGGCGGAAAGCAACGAACAGGCTCCCGGCTTCACCGCAGCATAGATGGGGATTGGGATCCGCGTTTTCAATATGAAATCGGAATGAAAACCGGGAATTCTATCGCCCGTGTGCGGGTTGATGGCCCGGGCCACGCAGTAGCCTATTGCGATGCAGCAATAGACGGCCCACCTCGGTCTCGTAGCGGGCGTCAGGCGATGACGGTGCCCTCCCTCACCAGAGCCGGCGCCCCGCCCTCCCGGCGGGTCATGGCCGGGGCCGGCAGAGCGGGACGGGGCCCATGGCCTGCCCGCCTGCCGTGCCGGCCATGACGGAAGCTGCCCGTCAGCGCTTCGCGGGCGGCCGCTCTCCCTTTCCCTCCTTCCCCTGCGTCTCCTCCAGCAGCCCGGTGACCGGAACCTCCAGCGCCTGTGCCAGGCGTAGCAGCACCAGCAGGGTGGGGTTGCGCAGGCCGCGTTCGATGCCGCTCACATAGGTCCGGTCCAGCCCCACCCGGCCAGCGAAGTCCTCCTGGCTGAGACCGAGGGCTACCCGCAGGGCGTTCACCCGCTCGCCCAGGACGACCCTCGGATCCTTCGCCCCGGCCGGCACCTCCGGTTCCGGCAGCGGCCGGCGCGGCCTGCGCGGGACGCGCGCCCGCTGTGGCTGCGCCTGTGCCGCTCCGGCCCTCCCGGGGCCGCGTTTCGTCCGTTCCATCGCCGCAGGGAGACGTGCGACGGACCGAAGGTCCACGCATGGTGATTCCACGTCTTATCATCCCTATGACGATAGGCTACATGTGCCCTGCTCCAGCACGTCTCCCGGTCGTCACACCCATCATGCAGGACCACAGGACCCATGGACGAGGAACACAGCGGCGAGGTGCCGCGGCCCGGAGACGCAGCGCGCCGCCCCGGGCCCGAGCCGCGCAGCGTACCGGGCGTGCAGGTGCGCAAGCGCCACTACTTCGAGGTCGGGTTCCGCTACGACCCGGCCGTCATCGCGCTGTTCAAGCAGCGGGTCCGGAGCGCGCGCTGGAACCCGAAGGAGAAGATCTGGACGGTGGGCGAGGAGGACACGCTCAATCTCTTCGAGGCGCTGCCCGAGCTGGCGCGGCTGGTGATCGAGCGCCTGCCCGAGACGCGCACCGAGACGCCCGAGACCGTCACCTACCTGTTCCCGCAGGAGCAGCATCCCCAGGTGGGCGACCTGATCCAGTGGCCGGACCGGCCGGCCAACGAGGTGGCGGCGGAAGTGAGCCCGGGACCTGTGCTCAGTGACGACCTGCTGGACGAGCATGGGCCGCACCTGCGGGAATGGGAAGGCGCACCCGGCGTCTGGGTCAGCGTGCGCCTGGCCACCCACCAGGAGCGGGCCGACCGGACCTCGGTCTTCGTGGTCGGCTCCTGAGGCAGGAGGAGGGAGGGTGACCATGGCCGGGGAGCCCGACGCTTCCAGCCGGCCGCCCCGGCTGTGCCGGGACTGCCGGCACGCCCGGCTGGATCTGTGGACGCTGTGCGGCCTGCCGTCGCCGCGCAGCGCGCGCGAGGCCTGGCGGCTGGCCTGCTGCCTGCATCCCCGGGTCCAGCCCGCACCGCTGCCGCCGCTGGCCGATCATCTGGTCACCGGCGAGCCGGCGATGCCGGATCCGCTGGACTTCGTGCTGTGCGCCATCGAACGTGGCAACGAGCGTGAGGGCCATTGCGGCGCCTCGGGCAGGCTCTGGGAGGCGACTTGAACGGACCTGGATCCGGAGGGGCAGGGCAGGGTCTGCGCGAGCCCTCGTGGCTGGCGGAGATGTTCCTCGATCCCTGGATGGCGCTGCTGCGGCCCCGGGTGCCGGGGGAGCATCGCTTCCCGATGGTGCTGCTCAGCGCCACGCTGTGGCTGCTGGCCATCGGCACCGCGGCGCTGGCCTGGTGGCTGGCCTTCACGCTGGCGGACTTCGCCTTCCGGCCGGTGGAGCGGCTGGAGGGGGTGGTGCTCAGCCGGACCTGGCGGCCGGCCTCTTCCGGCATGACGGTGGCGCCGGTGATCTCGGCCAACGGCCAGGTCAGCACCGCGGTGGTGCCGGACCACGAGCCCGAGCGCTACGTGGTCTGCCTGCGCATCGATGGACAGGCGCCCTGCGTGCGGGTGCGGCCAGCGCGGTTCGAGGTGCTGCGGCCGGGCACGCCCGTGGCCGTGCTGGCGCGGCGCGGGCGGATCAGCGGTAGCCTGAGCGTCAGCGAGCTGCTGGAGGAGGATACGAGGCCCGGCGCCGGGCGCTGACGGTCGCGCCGGCGCCGGGATCGTCATGCCCGGATCCAGATCAGGCGAAGACGAAGTCGCTGGCCTGGAGGTGTGTGACGTCCTGGACGGCGATGTATTCGTACTGGCCGCCGAGGTCGATCGAGCTGCCATGGACGGTCTGGCCGTTGCCGAGCACGACGTCGCCCGAGCGGATGGCCAGGTCGCCGATGCCGTGCACGCCCTGGCTGGCGAAGGCCGTCAGGTCGATGTGATCCTTGCCCTGCTCGAAGTCCATGATCTGGTTCTGCCGGGCGCCCGGGGTGAAGACGAAGGTGTCGTTGCCGCCGGTCGTGAAGCTCCCGGACCTGCTGCCGTCGCCCCAGATCAGGTTGTAGGAGCCGTTGCCCGCGACGATCACGTCGTCGCCGCCGCGCGCGAAGCCGCTCAGGGAACCGTCGCCCACGAGGATCTCGTAGGGGGAGTTCGCCCCGCCGACGATGTGGTCGTTCCCGCCCCGCGCGAAGCCGGACAGGGCACCGTCGCCGTAGACGTACACCTCGGCCCAGCTGTCCGCGACCTGGATGTGATCATTCCCACCCCTGGCGAAGCCCGACAGGGTGGCGGCGTCGCCGAAGACCGACTTCCGCAGGGAGCCGGCCGTGATCATGTCGTCACCACCCACGGTGAAGCCGTCCATGGTGAAGGCGTCGCCGTAGACGGTGCCGCTCCCACCCAGGATCCGGTCGTCACCGCCGTGGGCGAAGCCATGCATCTCATAGGCGTCGCCGAAGGCCAGCGGGTTCGAGTGGCTGTCCCCGCTGCCGCCGACGATCAGGTCGTTGCCGCCCTGCGTGAAGTCCCGCATGACATAGGCATCGCCGTAGATCTGCTCGTTCAGGATGCCGGCGCTGCCGCCGAGGATCGTGTCGTTGCCGCCGCGTGCGAAGCCACGCATCAGGTAGGCATCGCCATAGAGATAGTTGTAGACGGCCGTGTAGGAGTTCACGCCGTCGTCGCCCTGGATGAACTGGTCGCCGCCCACCTGATGACAGGACAGGCTGGTGCTGGTGTCGCCATAGATCGTCGCCACGGGAAAGCTCCTTCAGCCGCCCGAACGGGCTCAGGCGGCCAGGGAACTCCGCGACGTTCATGCGGATGGCGTCAATTCGATAGAGATATATCTAAATTGAGACTTTGGCGACGTGGCGGAGCGGTGTCACCCATTCGCATGAGCCCGTGCCAAAGGCAGGCTCCACACGCCCCGGCATAGCCTCAATCCGCCAGCATGTGCTGGAAGCCCGGACCATCCTGGCTTTGGTCCGGGAACAGGGAGATGGGCCACTTGAGGATCAGGTAGCCGCTGCGCTCCAGGTGCCGTATCAGCCAGGCGGCCATGAAGTCGGGATTGTCCGGTGCTCAGTCGCCAGGGGCCGGCCGCGCTCGTCGCGCTGCAGGGCGTAACGCAATAACCGGGCGAGGTCGTCGGGCTTGGTCGGGGAAAGGGCGTCGCTCATGCGCGCAGGCTGGACCAAACGAGAACAATTCATGAACACGAAAGAGTCAGGGAATCTTCCGTCATGAGCGGCCTCAGTTCACGAGTACGCGTCCGTACGGCCGTGATCGCGCGGCATGACCATCCGCTTCGGTTCCCTGGCTCGTGCGGCACGAGCGCGACCCGGCCTGTCTCATCGACCGACCGGGCAGCGCCCTTGCCGTTGCGCAGCCGGTCGCGCAGCGTGGGGCCATGACGCAGACAGATCCCGGAGCGGATGCCGCCCTGCCGCCCATGGGCTCGGTGCTGGGGGTGGATGTGGGCTTCTCGCCGAAGCGTCGCAGCAGTGCGTCTGCCGGCTCGACTGGGATCCAGGCGCGGTCACCTGGGATATTCGCCGCTTCCGTGCCATTCCGGCCGAGCAGGAGGCCACGATCCGCGGTGTTGCCGGCAAGGCCGGACTCCAGGCCGCGGCCTTCGACGGTCCGCTGCGGGCAGGCCTCGACGTGATCGGCCGCTATCGTGCCGCGGAGCGAATGCTGACGCGCCGCCTGGGTGCCAGGATCGGCAAACCCGGCCAGGCAAGTGCCCCGGTCGGCCAGGCTCTCAATACGGCGGCCAACGACTGCGTCCGCATCGTGCTGGGCGGATGCTCCGTCGAACCTGCAAGGCATGCGGTATGCATCCATGACAGGGCCGTGGTGGAGGCATTTCCCGGGCCTTCCTGGGCGTCATGCTGGAGGATCCCGGCGAGGTGGCCGCCGTCCGTTCCGACCGCTCGGATGTCTTCTTTCGCCATCTGACGGCGAACGGCACCCTCGAGACACTGCTCGAACGCCTGCTGCCCGGGCGACGCCTAGATCTTCCGCTGGAGGGCGTGACGGACCACGACGACCGGGCCGCGCTGGTCTGCGCGCTGACCGCGCTCTGCGTGGCAGCCGCGGACTTCACGGCCGTGGGTGATGCCGATGGCTGGATCATTCTGCCACCGTGGCGCTTCGTGCGGCCATGGGCATGGAGTGACCTCGAGGCCAATGCTCGTGACGAGAGTCCCGGCTGTCTCTATCAAGGACCGGATCTCCAAACCCGGTACGATCATTCATGGAGTATCGCCTAGTGGCTGCTCTCAGTGAGTTGAACGATCCGGTGCCGGTGCTACAGGCGATCGAGGAACATGATCGTCTTGGCGAAGAGGCGTTTCTCGAAAAATACGGCTACGGGCCGGCACGATCCTATTGGTTGTTGCACGATGGTCGGCGCTACGCTTCCAAGGCGATCCTGGGCGTGGCGTTCGGCTACCGCTTTCCGGGCGCACGTCCGCTCAAGGCGTCGGAGTTCGCCGGTGGCGAGAGTACGGTGCGTCGGGCCCTGACCCGCCTGGGCTTCACGGTCGAGGTCGATGACAAGGCGGCAACTGCTGTCGTTCTCCCGGTGCTGGCCTCTGGCGACGCCGATACGACGGCCTTCGACCCCGAAGGGATGGTGGATGCCCGCGAGAAGATCCTGCGCGAGATCAGGCTCGGCGAGGCCAGAAGGCCTTTCGCGATCATCTGCTTGAGGCGTATGGCGCGCGCTGTTCGATCAGTGGATGCAGCACATTGGATGTGTTGGAAGCGGCTCACATCCTGCCTTACCGGGGCGAGGCCACTAACCATCCTACCAACGGTCTGCTGCTTCGCGCGGACCTCCATACCTTGTTCGACTGCGGCCTTCTCGCGATTGACCCGGATACCCTGCAGGTGCTGGTTTCCGCGTCCATCATGGAGCCGACCTATCGCGAGATGCATGGTCGCAAGCTGAGGGAGGTTTCCGATGCCCGCCTGGCTCCAAGCCGGGCCGCGCTACGGCGGCATCGGGCAGGTAGCAGGGTCTGAATGACGTCTCAGGAAGGGGCGGCCTCGAAATCAGGATGCCAGATTCCTGTCGCGAGATCCTCGGCACAGTCATAGTGCCAGTTGGTCCGGCGGGTTGTCGGGTAGCGGGTCAGAGCACAACCACAGCAACCGGGGGATTGACCGAGTTGTACACTACGAGGCGTCGTCCCGCAGTACCCCTGGTCAGGCGCAGGAACAGGGCAGGTAGTCCTTGCCACCCAGGAAGACGATATCTTCCTGGGTCCTCTCCAGAGCATTGAAGTCCGGGAATTTATCGCCGGCGCGCCGGCGCTTCCAGGGCTCGGCCGAGGTGCTGAAGGTGATATCGTAGTCTGGAAGCAGAAATCGGCACGCACGAGTCCCCAGCCGGCAGACAGGATGAAAGTCTTTCAATCCCCATTTTTCCAGCAGGAGTGCATAGGCTTTCGGACGATAGAGCTTCCCAGCAATCCAGAGGCCTGGATCGGGTTCGCGGCCAGCATTCACGGCCATGACACGCTGACGCCATGTGATGCCCGTGATGTCCGACATATCGTCGGGATGAGCGTACAGGACGCCTTTCTCTGGAGGTGCTGCATCCGGACGAGCCACGAACATCACTCGATACCGTTCATTGTATGGAGGGTGACTCCATTTGCCTGCTTGGATCCAGCGCACTGAATGACGCAAAGCATGCTCTGATGCTCCCAACCTATTTGCAGTGACCGTTCGCTGGTGGCCGATTGTTTGCTGACAAAATCCAGTGTGCATGTAAAACAAGAAGAAATGCGTCCTGTAGAAAATCTGAGATGCAAAGATTACGAGTGATCGTGAGGTGTCAATGAGATCCATGGCTGAAGATCGATTCTACTCACTATTTTATAAAGCAAAATCCTGATTGGGTTGCGCCATTTCCTGCCGCGCTTGAAATATTCATAGACTTCAATCCCTCATCAATACGTTGGCCGACGAGTAGCCGACGATGGACCGGTTTCCAGCGAAACGAAACAGGTCCGAGTTGCGTAGATAACGGCGAAGTTGGAATAAGCCATTTGGATCGAGATCTGCCTTCTTAGTTCCATGATGAAAGCGTGCGTTTCGGTACCAATGACGAGATCAGGAATATCTCGGCCATCGCGGATTAGGCTGCCATTGCTTGGTCTCAGCCATATGGGATTTACGTTGATCTGCAGCACTTTACCAAAAATATCCGCATGATCGCCATTGTGGATTTGCTGTATGAGCTGATCCTGTAGGTCAGCTTCGGAAACAACACCGACATGGCGCAACCTGGATACACTGACAGGTTGCCTGCGTCGCCCCGATTCAACAAGACGAATGGTTTCATCATCAAGGCATCCAGAAACACCGGCAAATCGGAACTTGACAGGAACAAGTTCTTGCCGCCAGATGTCTCCCAAATAAATGACAGCTTCAGGCGTTCCAGGACACCTCTATAGCCTTTCTCGATAGTCACCCTATCGACATTTGGGCGCCCGGAGAATTGATCGGCGACGAATATCCACCGTTCATCCGCCTGTCGGCTGAACCAATATATTCAGCAGAATCACCGCTCGGATGGATGGGGGTGCCGGTTTTTTCTGCCCTGATGACACAGGGAACCCAAGTCGCGAGCGATTGTCGCTGTCCGCATAAGGTCTGCCGTCAAGGACCAGCGACGCGCCAGATAGCTTCGATTACCTTGCTGCACAACAACGCCGCCGGACTTCCTCCAGTGTGAATTCCGGAAAATGCAAATCCTGCTCATTGCCCTGCCGCGTGAACGTGGCAGAGGGTATTCACCAGCCTGAGGTCCTCCACGGTGGCACAGGGCACTTCCAGCAGCCTGGGGCTGGCCAGCACCACGGCAGGCAATGCGCCGGGAGACGGCGACGTTCAGGCGCTCGCGGCTGAACAGGAAGGGATGCCGCGCGGGATGTCGCCGGCGGCCGAGGTCGCCATGGACACCAGTACCACGGCCGCCTCCTGCCCTGGAACCGGTCCACCGTGCCCACCCGCGCCTCGGGCGGTAGGGCGGCTCGCAGTGCGTTGACCTGCACGTTCCAGGGCGCCACCACCAGCACGTCCTCGACCGTGACCGGCCGCTCCCGGCCCTGCGGTCGCGCCAGCACTGGCGCATCAGGTCGTGCCAGATGGCCGCCACCTCGGCCACCTCCTCGTCGGAGCGCTGCGAGCAGCCCTCGTGCGCGACCTCGCGGAACTTCAGCCCGTGCGGCACCAGCGCGGGGTGACAGCCGTCTCCGAGCAGCAACTCCTGCCTGTCGCAGGAGGCATGGGCCGTCAGGCTGCCGTCGTAGATGGCCTCCGACACCCAGGCACAGAGCGCGGGATGCATGCGATAGCTCTCGCCCAGGAAAAGGCCCCATTCCGGCGGTACCACGGCCGCGCCCTGCAGCAGGTACTCGAGCACGCTCAGGCCGCTCTCGCCCGGGTGGCTGCCCTGGATGGGGCTGGCCGAGCTGCATCTGGTCGCCCACCAGCACGATGCTGCGCGCGGCCGTGCCCGTGGCCACGAGATTGGCCAGCGACACCTGCCCGGCCTCGTCCACGAACAGCAGGTCGACCAGCCCCTCGTTGTCCTCCCGGCGAACAGCCAGGCGGTGCCGGCGATCAGCTGGAAGTCGGCCGGCACCGCGTTGTCGAAGATGTCGGTGATCATGGTGCCGGCCACGTGGTTCTCCGGACTGTCGGGATCCGACTTCTTGTAGCCGCGGATCGTGACCCCGGCCTCACGGCCGCGGCCTCAACGCCGCGCAACAGGTTGACGATGGCCTTGTGCGACAGGGCGGAGACGCCCACCCGCAGGCGCGCCCGATCGCATCCAGGATCATGCGGCTGGCGGTCCAGGTCTTGCGGTGCCGGGTGGGCCCTGCACGAAGAGGTGGCTGTCCTTGAGATCGCGGCAGGCGGCCACGGCCGCCTCCAGCGTGGTCTCGCCCGGGCGGCGAACCGCCTCGCCCGGTACGCGCCCGATGAGGCGCGGCGCCTCGCGCCGCAGCAGTGCCTCCAGCGCCGGGAAGCGAGCTTCCCCAGCCGCCACACTGTCCGCGAAGCGGCGCACCGCCGCACGCAGCACCTTGTCGTCGAGCGGTCCGCCCGGTGCGACGGAGAGCCGGTCCGGCAGCGGCTCCTTGTTCCTGCCGCGCTTGAGGACGACGCGGCGGGCGTTCGCGTCCAACCTGTCGATGGCGAGCGGCTCCAGCGTCGCGGCGTCCATGGCCGGGCCCGGCCGCAGCTTGGTGTCCTGGCGCGGGAAACGGTATTCGCGTGCGATGGAGCGTGCGATCGGGAAGGGCTCGCCCATCGCTTCCAGGCCGCCGAGGCATTCGCGTCCTCGATCAGCTCCTCGGTGCACGGTTCTGCCGATCGAACATGGCCCACCAGCCAGGCTTCTGCTCACGGCGATGGAAGGCAGCGAGGTGGGCACCAGTTCCCGGTAGGGCCGCTCCGCCTCGGGGGCACCCTCCACCAGCTGCGTGCGGATCGCCGCGGCATCGGCTTCCTCCGCTCGCGCCGGGCCTTCCGCTCCGGGTCCTCCTCATCCCGGACCAACCCGGCCCAGGGAAGGCTTTCCGGCCGCAGGTGAGCAGCCAGTCGCGCAACTCGCGGGTGGAGACACAGTCATCGCGGTTGTAGGCCTCGATGCCGTCCAGGATCCCCTGGTCACGAAGCTCCAGCCAGCGTTCGAAGGCCACGATGCTGTCCCGGCCGTGCCGACCTCCCCATCCCGCGCCGGGCGGTAGAAGCGCTCCACGTTCTTGAGCGAGTAGCGCGGCTCGCTGATGCGCAGTGCCTCGCGCACGATCACATAGAGGTCCACGAAGCGCTGCCCGCGCAGAAGCGTGTCGAGTTCGGCCTCCCGGGTGGCGTGACGCTGCGCCAGCCGTTTGAGCGCTGTCGTCTCATAGTGGTTGTAGTGGTAGATGCGCGCGCCGGGGCTGGCTGCCATGGCCATCACGGCGTGGTCCATGAACTCCTCGAAGGCGCGTTTCTCCTCCGCCGCTTCGAGTGCCAGAAGGCCCGGAAGCCCTCCGGTCCTTCGACGCCGAACAGGTATTCGAGCCCACCATCCGGATAGAGCGGGTCGCCCTCCATGTCGAAGAACAGGTCTTGCGGATCCGGCCGGGCAAGCGGGCGAAGCCGCGGCCGGGCCCGGGATCGAGCAGCACGTGGCGGCGGGCCTCCGGATCCTCGCGCACCGCATCCTGCAGGGCTGCCTGTCCGCGCAGGCGCTCCAGTACCTCCGGCGCGATGCCCGGCACACGAATGCCTTCCGGCAGGGCCGCGAGTGCTGCCAGGGTGCTCACCCCGGCCTCCCGCAGGCTGGCGATCTGGGAGGAGCGGATGTTGGCCACCCGGTGCAGGTGGTCCGCCGCCTCCCACTCCGTGTCGCAGCGCTCCTGCCAGCCGCATTCGGAGCAGGCGGCACAGGGCTCGGGTGCGGTGG
>NZ_CP024585.1:0-9720 GCF_002754815.1 Roseomonas sp. FDAARGOS_362
CCTCTGCTCCGGATGCCGATTGGCCCGGGCATGGGACACGCACCGGTCCAGCAGAAGGGCGTTCAGCTCCTCGTAGCTCCTCACCCGCAGTCGCGGCGTAAAGAACCGCTCCCGCACCAGCCCGACCTGGTTCTCGACCTGACCTTTCTCCCAGCCTGAGGCCGGAGTGCAGGCCACCGGCTCGACCAGGTAGTGGCTGCACATGTGCAGGAAACGCCGGTTGTAGGCACGATCCCGTCCCACCAGGATCGCGTCCACCGCCGTGCGCATGTTGTCGTAGATGCCCCGCGTGCAGGTGCCGCGAAAGAAGGCGAACGCCCGGTCATGGGCGTCGAACACCATCTCCTGCGTCTCGCGCGGATAAGCGCGAACGAACAGCATCCGGCTGTAGCATAGCCTCACATGCGCGACCTTGACGGTTACCGTCGTGCCGCCGATCAGCACGACCTCGTGGCTCCAGTCGAACTGGTACGCCTCGCCCGGCGCGAAGCTCAGCGGCACGAAGGCTGCTGCCACCGCCGTCGCCCGTGACGCCTGCCACCCCCGCGCATGGCGCCGGACCGCGTCGTAGCCGCCCTCATATCCCAGCCCACGCAGCGCCTCGTAGACCCGCACCAGCGTCAGCCGCTCGCGCCGCGGCCGCGCCTCGTTCGCCTCCAGCAGGCGCTCCAGATCGGCCTGCCAAGGTCCCAGCTTGGGCTGCGGCTGCCGCGCCCGGCTGTAGCGGAATTCCGTCTCCCCAGACCGCAGAACCTTCCGGACCACCTTTCGCGAAATCCCGAGCTCGCGACAGATCGCCTTGATCGACTTGCCCTGCACCCAGTGCAGGCGCCGGATCTTTGCCACCGTCTCCACGACCAGCATCCCAGCCCTGGCTCCCGATCATCCCGGGAACCACTGTGAACCCCGCCGTCAGTGGGGTCCCGTTTGGACGCCGATCACCCCTCCAACAGGGTTCCTATTCCATGCCGTTCCACACCCTGGTGACCCTGAAGCTGGCGGTGTGGATCTCGATGGCCACGCGATTGCGGAGCGTGACGCTCTCGGCCGTCTCATCCTGGATTTCAGCAGCCAGGAGATCCACGGCCTTCAGCATGCCAATGACGTACTTGAAAATCGCGCGCGCCTGCTTTCGGTCGGCGGCGATGACGGCGATCGTGGCAACCTCGCCGGGTGCCAGGAACGCCTCATAGTCCCGGAACGTCGCGAGGTAGGTGGCGATCAGAGCGAGGATACGACTCTTGCCGCCGCGGCGTCCGATGATCAAAGCCGCTTCCCGAAACGGCGCAGACCGGGCTTCCACGCGACCGGTGTGCTGGCGGTAGATCGCCAACTCCACGTCAGTCATCGGGAGGCCGAAAATGGCCGAGAGGAAGGCCCGCCAGGCGTCCCAGGTGGTCCCCTTGAAGTGCGGGGCGAACACCTGAGGGTCCGCCATCGCCTCGCGGATGGAGGGAAAGGGGTTCACGCCCCCGCCTTCGCCGCGAGGTGCTCACGCAGCGAGCGCGGGGCCTGCGCTGCGCCCTTCAAGCCGAGGTCTCGCATGAGGCGGCTGAGATGGCCGCTCCAAGCCAGGTAAGTCCGGCTGTCATGCTCGGTGAAAGTGCCATCCAGGATTTTCGCGTCCAGCAACGCGATGCGCAGCGATAGCCAGGCGGCCCGGTCGATCATGACCCGCTGCGTCACCGAAGGGTTGCCGCCCAGGTGGTCGATGAGGTCCTTCCGGATCTGACGCATCAGTCGGCCTTCCCGGGTCCGCTGATCGAGGCCCTGGACAGCGGCCTGCGTCGAATACGGGCCGAGCCGATAGTTGGTGCCACGCAGCCGGGACGGGCCGAGAGGAACCGCCTTCCTGCTGCGGTTCCTCTTCGGCGCTTCATCGGCGGATACGGGGAGAACGTCGCTCATGATGAGCTTGTAATTCCTCAGCCCATAACGGAGGAATTACTCAATGGCCAAATCTAATTAATAAGGTTTTCTCTCTACACTACGCGGCGTTTTTCGCACCCTTCACGATGCGCCACACCGACGCGGGGCTGATACCGACCTGCTTCGCGATGACATCGCCGGACACCCCTTCCTGCCTCAGCCGCAGCACCTCGTCAGCCTTGGCGCGCGCAGTCGGCTTGCGGCCAGTATACTTCCCCTCGGCCTTCGCCGCAGCGATGCCCTCGCGCTGCCGCTCCAGCATCAGGGATCGCTCGAACTCAGCCACGGAGCCCAGCACGTTGAGGATCAGGGCGCCGGTCGCCGTGCTGGTATCGAGATCCATGCTCAGGATGCGCAGCGTGACCTTGCGCGCCCGCATGTCCTTCGTGATGCCTGTGAGATCGTGCACCGAGCGTGCCAGGCGGTCCGGCTTCGTCACTATCAGCGTGTCGCCCTCTCGGACGAAGCGCTTGGCCTCTTCCCACTGAGGCCGTGCGCCCACGGAGGAGACGCGCTCCGAGAAGATGCGTTCGCAGCCGGCGGCCTTCAGATCGCGGATCTGGGCTTCAAGCCCAGCCTCCTGCTCTGCGGTGGAGGTCCTGGCGTATCCGACGAGCATGGGGCAGACTCGCAAAAGGTCTGTGACCTAGCGACAGTGTTCTGTCAGAAGTCAGAAGTCAACTCTATTGAAAGTCTTCGAAGGGCTTTCCCGTGTCTGTCACACGAGCAGGCCCTATTGGCAGTGCCGCGCCTAAAAATAGCGCCGTCCCAGGGTCTGGTTGGTGAAGGCAGATCCCCACAATCTCATCACCAACGGCGGGCCAATCGTGGCCCACCAACGGGACAGACTGATGAGCCACGTGCTTCGGATTGAGCGGACTAGACCTCGCGGCGGCGTCGCCGAGCACCCTGCGCTGGACAAAGGGAGGTATGTCCTCGGTGACCCCAAGGCCAAAGGCAGGAAGCACTGCGTGGAGAACGCGGTCTATGCCAGGACCATCGAGGAAGCGGCCGCATTGGTGGAAGCGGGCCACTCCCTGCGTATGGGACGCCCTGGAAAGTGGCCGTCCATGATCTGTCCGGCCAGCCTCCGCATCGTTCGAGCCTGAGCGTGCCCTAAAGACATCTCCGGAGGGACCAACCAACCCCTTCCCGATCCTCCGGGACGGTTTCAGCGGCTGGGGACGCGCGGGGTGCCCTTCCACAGCCCTCAGCCGGTGCCTCCAGCCGGGAAATCGAGGCCAAGCCAAGAGCCGTCGGCGGCGCGCGGTCAGCCACACCGGTTGGAAGTACGGTTTTAGGCGTAGTGCCTACGATTTTTCGCACCCCTTCCCCGGCCGGCGCCTTGGGTTCTGGGGGAGAGTCGATCCAATCACCGATGCTTCCCTGTCCACCCCACCCTGGACACCCTGGACAAAAAAATTGCTCTAACAAGCTGTTTTTGCTACCTGTCCAGGGTGTCCAGGGTGTCCAGGGTAGAAATCAATGCGGGAAGTAGGAAGATTGCTTTTGCATGATCTACAAGAATGAATTCGGTCCACTCAGATCTCCCGCAAAAACAATTTTCGGAATCCAGGGTGGACACCCTGGACACCTTGGACACTATTGAAATGTATAGATTTTTTAGGAAGAATGCCGTCCAGGGTAGGTGGACACCCTGGACACTTTGGTCGTTCGGAGCCTTTAGAGGCCTCCGTCTTCCATAGGATCGCCGTCGTCCCAGACGGAATCCAAGCCGGATGCAGATGAAAAAGCGGCACGAGCTTCGTCCAGGGTGCCCAGATGATACCCTGTCACCCGCGGAGCCCGGACAGGCTTGGGGCGGCGGGCATATCCATTGAAGGTCTCGACTTCAGCCAAGTGCTCGCCGACGACCCCGTTCCGCCACCGCTTAGCGGTAGCACCGATGCTCACGAAGAACCTGCCTAGATCCTCTCGGCTCAGGATCCGTCGTTCGTTTCGGGATTTGGCGAATTCGAGGTAACTGGCGAACAGCAGTTCAGTGGAAATGGTTGGATGCCAGAGGGCAAACATTTCCTCCAGGCCCAGCTTGGAACGATAGACATAGCCACGCTGCAGGCAATCGAACCACCAAGCCTCTGTGGTAGGGAGGCTGAGTTTCTTCTGCCGCTGCAAACCTTCGGTGGTCGGAACGGCGCGTACGTTGAAGGTTGTCAGGTCCATGGCCAGCAGGTCGTGCAGCATCGCCGCAAAGCCTCCCGCCTCCATTTGCGCCCAAATCCTGGCGAAGTAACTGTGATCGCCTTTAACCTTCTCAGAGACCTCCAGCACGAAAAAGCGGCGAGCATCCTGAGAGGCCGGAACGACCCATGCCTCGTTGCTAGCCATCATCACATGCAGGAAGTTCGGAGCCTGGATCGCGTTCTGGTGCTTGGCTTCGATCGTCAGATACGGCTCGGTGATCAATGACTTCAGAGCTCCCACGTGAGCCCGATCACCAGCAAACAGAGCTTCATCCGCAAACAGGAAGATCACATCCCGAAGGTGGGCGTTGAAGTTTCCGACCAGATGCTTGCCGTTGGCGATTGCCAAGCCGTGGTGCCCTACTAGACGCATGAGAACCTTGGCCAGGGTGCCTTTCCCGGTTCCTTCCCCACCCTTCATGACCACAGCAACCTCGCCTTGCTCGGCGGGGTTCTGGAACATTCGGGCCATCCACCCGAAGAGGTACATGAAGCGCACGTCGTCACCGTCGCAGATGACGTCTTCGATATGAGCGCGTAGCAGGGACCAGTCGCCAAGTGCAGGAGCCACGGCGAAGCCTTCCCAGAGGTTCAGCACTCCAGGAATCGGCGCGGTCGTGGTGGGATCGAACGTCACGCCTTGGACGTACTGTCGCCTCTTCGGGTGACGAAGCCATACGTCGGATACTGGCTTGCGGATCGTGCGGCCTTTTTCATCCATCCCGACTGCAATGGTCTCATTCATGTAGAGCAGGCCGAGGTCGCGATGTGTCAGCCTGTCAAACCGTCGGCGCTTCAGTACCGGGTCGTAGCCAGGCTGGAAGATCACCGCCTTTCCTGACTCGTTGACGAGCATGAACCGGCTGTTGAATCTCTCTACGACAGCCATGATGCCGCTCTCGTAGTCAACCTGCTCGGCTTGGGCCGGCTCTAGCTCTGCGGTAGGTTCAGCGGTTTGCAGGCTCTCCAGCTCGGCGAGTGTTCCACCGGCTGCAATCCAGTCGGCCACATCACCCTTCAAGGGCAGATCCGGCAGCATCAGCACGCGCACGCTCGCCGCCACGCCTTTCAAGTGGCGCGCAATATCGGCTGCATGATCCTGGCCAGGGAGCACGGGTCTGCCGTCAGGGTGCCATTTGAGGGAACCATCAGGCAGCCTGCTCTGCGGATCATTGTCCGGGAGGACTATGACGTTCGCTCCCCGAAGTGGCTCGCCGTAGGAGAGCTTCCATTTCCCCGCACCGCCAGGTGAGCAGGTCGCGACCACCCCAAGAGCCGCAAGTGCATTGGCACCTTTCTCGCCCTCTACGATGTAAATGGTGCGCCCTTCACGCACACCAGCGACCACCTCAGGCAGGCGGAAAAGGACCAGGTCCATCCCAGCCGTTTTCCATTCCCAGCCGCCAGCCCCATCCGGGCGGCGCTGCCGGAAATCCTTCGGCTCAAACCGCACCACTTGGAACAGCAGATCGCCATTCTCGTTGGTGTAGTCGTATGCGGCTACCTGACGCT
The DNA here is from genome assembly GCF_002754815.1 of Roseomonas sp. FDAARGOS_362. Classification (GTDB taxonomy): domain Bacteria; phylum Pseudomonadota; class Alphaproteobacteria; order Acetobacterales; family Acetobacteraceae; genus Roseomonas; species Roseomonas mucosa. The sequence continues at coordinate 5,646 of NZ_CP024585.1, forward strand.
TGCGTGGCTTTGAAGGGCTGTGGTCGTTCGGAAGATGGCCACGGTCCCTCAGCCACCTCACGGCACCCTCTTTATCCAGACCGGTATGTGCTCGCACGAGATCTAGGACGCCTCCACCGTTGCCGGCTTCGTGGTCTCGCCATGTGCCCTTCGTCAGGTCGATGGATAGGCTGCCGCGGGTCCCGTAGCGGATCTCGCCTTTCCCGCGGTGTTCATCGGTTGGATCACCAAGCAGTTCTCTAGCGACCGGTCCCATAGCCTTGGCAAAGTCGCTGCCTTTCGAGGGGCTCGATGTACTCATCTGAGCGCCTCGGCGCATCGTGCCAAAGAAATCAGCCTGGCAGCTCGCCTCATGAGGCTCCTGAAGCGAATGGAATGGCCGCAGAGCTCAAATTCCATCACCGCAGCGATGAGAGATGCCCTGTAGAGGCTGTGTAATTCAGCGGAGCTCATACCTTGCTCCCGTCACGTTCCGAGATCGCCGACCAGTCCACGATGCGGTGGAGGGCGGCAGCGGTACGATCCAGGCGTTCTGCCCTGTTGAGGATCGCGCGGCCCTTTTCGGGATCCTTGCCGCCGTTCCTGGCTACGTAGGCCCGGTCTTTCGACGACATCCCTTTGAGGACATCCGCGAGCAGTCGCAGATCCTTGGTGTCCAGGTTGTCCGCGACGAACTGGGCAAGGGCCATCTGGCGGTGAAGGAGGTTCAATGCGTCCTCCCATCAGCCGGCCTGGCCCTGCTGTAGTCGGGGTGCGACTTGCCTGGGGGCGGGACGATGTTCAGCACGGGAAGGCGAGGCGCGACGCGTGTGGCCAGGGCCAGCCACTCCGCATGATGCCGGCTCTCCATCTCCACGATGAGAAAGCGCCGCGTGATCAGGGCGCCGGCGACGGCGGTGCTGTACTGGTCGGCTTGGCCCTCAGCGGCGTGGAAGATGGCCCCCCTTGCCCAGCGGATGAGGTCGGCGGCTTGCTTCCAGCGCCCAGGGCCCGTTGCGTCCGGTGTGTCGTCGGTCAGGAGGACGACGCAGGGTCGCTCGTGGTTCAGGAAGTGCTGGGGGACCCGCCTTCCACCGCTCACGATGGCCAGGGAAATTGCCCGGTAGAGGTTGGCCCGAAGAAGGGGGGTTCGGTACGCGCATCCGGCCTGCTCTGATCGCACGATGGCGGCCGCGATCTCGGCATCGGATTTGGAATAGGACCCGTCGCCGGCATGATAGCTGGCGGATCCCATAGAAGGATGGTGCGTCATGGCAGCGCCTTTCAGCCTGCCCGGACGAGAAACCACTAGCGAAGCGGCGAGGTAGACGCTAAATCACGTCTGTCCGTAGTACAGTCGTAGCGTCAGTTCCCGCAGCCCGCCTTGGTCCCCCAGACCAGGCGGGTTTTGCTTTAGGCGGCCATGACGGCGGCGGAAGGCTTGGCCGAGGCCAAGCCCATAGCCTCAAGAATTGCCGGCAACTGATCCGAATCCCAGGTCCAGCGGCCATTCCTGCCCTGTTCGGCGGGGATCCTGCCATCCACGGCAGCGTTCCAGAACCTGCGATAGCTGATGTCGTGCCCGGTCGCGCGTCGTACCGCGCGGGGGAGTTGGGTCAGGGGGTAGTTGGTCATCTATCTCGCTCCTCTCGCCCTCGTGGGGCGTGTTGGGGAAAAGATGACCGGTCCTACAGAAGAGCCCGGTTGAACCGAGCCGCCCGACGCATTAGTCTCGGAGGTGTAAGTGTCTCCGGTTGCGTTGGGCGTTTTCCTGCGGAACTGGTCATCAGTAGGCGAAGGCGCTGGCTCTCCTGGCAGAGGGCTGGCGCCTTTGCTTTTTCGGGCGAACTCATCACGTCTGATCAGACTGTCGGCCCAGAGATTGGCCGCAGTGATGATGAGTTCATGATCGATCAGCGTTTGCTTGATCAGGGCATAGCGACCGGACGGGGACGTGATTCCCTTCTCCGGAAGGAAGTAGTGGTCCACCACCGGAGGATCTGGGTGGATCCGCCAAATGACATAAGCCCGCAGTGGAACAAGACTTAGGTGAATGTCAGCCGGAACTTGGCTGGCTGAAAGCTTGATTGGTTGAGATCCTTCCTGGGCTGCATAGACGAGGCGCCCAAGGTCATCGATCACACCAGCCAAGGTATCAAGGAGAGTAGTGTTGCCGTTCTTGCGGATCTCCTCCTCGGCTCGGAGTGTCCGAATATGGCGCAGTTTCCCCAACTCCTTCGCTGAGCTGGCGGCGTCGCTGGGCTGGCTTCCAGCAAAACCTAGAAGAACGTTCGCCAAGTGCTGCGGCTCGTATTGACCCCGCTCCTGGCGCGTGCCTCGCTCCCCTTTGGGGACCAAACCATCTGCCCTCAGGGGCATGAGCGACCGCTCTACCGTGTTGGGCAGAAGCCCCGCGGTGTTCGCAAGCTGCTCTATGACTTGTCCGCTGGACGCCATGGCCAGAACGCTATGCTTTCCTGCGCGGCAAAGCAATATGATTCTCTACCCCTTTAGGGCCGTTTTTCCTGGATTCTCGTACTCCGCGACAGCATCCACCGGCACTCGGTACATTCCCCGCCCTATCTTGAAAGACCGCAGGCGCCCCTGTTTGCAGAGCGTGCGGACGTGCTCAGGGGAGCAGTCCCAGCGCTCGGCCAGCGTCTCCGGGGTGAAGGGGGCAGGTGGCAGAACCGGGTCTGACATCTCGGACATCTCCTGCACCGTGGATCGTGCAGGAGATGCCGCTGGGTAGTGGAGCACAATCTTGCCAAGGCTGGGGTGTCAGCGATCCCCCGTCAGGTCGAGGATCAGGGCCAGCATCAGCCGCTCGTTCGTGTCGCCCTGGTGACCGTCGGACATAAGGTCCACATCCCACTTCCGCAGGGTCCAGGCCCGGGCCCGTACACCCTCCGGTGTGATGGCGCGCAGGGCGCAAATCTGATCCAGGATCGGCGCCTGACGCTCCCTCAGAGGTTCGATCGCGGCTTTCCGTTCCTCATCATCGGCGATGGGGGTGGCGCCGTCCTCGTAGAGAGCCTGGATTTGGCCCTCCAGATCATCGAAGGCGTGGCATAGCCGGATCAGATCCGCATCTGGCGAGGGCTGGGGCAACCCGGCAGCGGTCGCGGGAACTGCCGAGACCGGCAGCAGGGCCAGGAAGGCGCGGCGCCGGGCGGTCATGCTGCGCGCCTCTGCTCGGCCGCTGGCACGCCTGACAGCACATGCTTGGCAAAGGAGATGCACTCAGAGCAGATGAGCGGGCTGTCGCCCAGCCTGCGCTGCAGCTCGCGCTTGCGGCCGTGCCAGGGGAGAAGGCGGCCGGTGCCGCCCTTCCGCTCGTAGGCCCCGCAGCAGAAACACTCCCTGGGAATGTGCCGGCGCTTCATGCCTGGATGCTTCCCTGCAGGAGATCGCGGCAGATCGACAGGCTGATCACCTCGGCCAGTCCGGGTCCTGTCTCACCCATGATCTGCAGGTAGTCGTGCAGGAGCTGGGCCTTCGCCCGCAGGCCCTCCATGGTGCGCGCCTGGGCCTCGACCAGGGCATCCTGGACGCTCCACTCCTCGGCCTGGAGCGCGCGGATTTCCTTCCAAACGACCTCCCTGGCGAAATGGGTGGTGCAGTGGTCGAGGGAGGCGGTCAGCTCGTCCAGGCGGGCATTGAGGCTGGTCCAGAGGGCCGTCAGCCGAAGGATCTCGGCATCCGGCGTTGCGGTTGCCGCCACGCCCAGCATCGGCAGGGCGAGCGCCGGCGCGGCAGCCACGAGGCCGCGGCGGGAAATGTCGGTCATGCCAGCCTCCCCGCCGCCAGAGCCGCGAAGTCGCGCAGGCACGACATCCCCAGCTTGAAGAAGTGCATCGGGTCGGCCGGGTCGGCGAGGCAGTGCTGCGCCTTGGCCAGCAGGCCATCCAGCGTCTTCGCCTTGGCGCTCGCGGGCCGCAGCTCCTCCTTGTAGAAGGCGGTCAGGTTGCGCACCCGCCTCTCGAACTCGCTGGGCCGCAGGTGCTGACGCGCCATGGAGTGAAAGTCCGCCGCGGCGTCCTGCAGGCGATCCAGCGCGACGATCATGCGCGCATCGGGGTGGCCCAGAATGCCG